>NZ_CP063661.1:0-2832 GCF_019924095.1 Synechocystis sp. PCC 7339 | reverse complement strand
TTCTGGCTTTTACGTCGATATAGCAAAAAATGGGTTAGTACCCTCTGGGCTATCAATAACCATCTTTCAGCTACCGAGAACCCCGGGGGTTTCTGTGAAATTGGACGATATAACAACTTAGGGCCCGTGCTCTGGCTATCCGTGGTGATGTGCCAGACTGCCTGATAAAATGCTTATCAATGCGCCCCGGCATCGTGCTGACAACACGACCCAGGACGACTTCCCCAAACTCTAAACTTCCTAGAATTGAGGCTCAATCATTATGAATAGCTCCGCTACACCCAGGCAACCCGTTTCAAGTTGCCGCAAGGGAGATTTACTCGACGCTCAGGACTTCATTTCAGAAATAGCTAAGCACCAACTGCTCCTAGAGATTATTGAGACGCTACAAATAGAAGCCAGTCTTCAGCTCGACCCAAGGGTTAGCCTGTTGCTCTGTTGCTACCATGCCGCAGGCATCCCCGCAAAATTACAAGCCGCTACCGACCTAATCGAGTCTGTGCGTAAGTCCCTTCCCTAGCAATGGGGGAGGGCTTTGCTTTGCCACTGATTGGACGTTAGTAGATGGGATGTTAGTCAGTGGGACTAGGGTGATGAGTGGAGGAACCACAATCCTCTGCCTTCCCCCATCATCTAGTTACTGATGCTAATTAGCCCTATTTGTAGCACTTAGCCCATATTAGAAAAAGTACAGACATGAGAACGCACTTAATATTAAAACAGCTTAGCAAGCTGATAGTAACTAAATCCAAAACCCTTACAGGGAAAGGGAAACGCATCCCCCCAGGGGGGATATGAAAGGGGAAAAAATAAGCCCCCAAACTAACAATTGTTGTGCTAGGTTGAGGGAGTGGGAAGCGGTCTGGCACCTGAAACTTAAGCCAGGCTCTCCCACACCGAAAGCTCATATAAAGCGCTTAAAATGGAAAGCGGGTCAGCAAACTTACGACAGTTACTTGACCCGAAAACTCATATAAAACTATCCCCATGTTAGCCAAAAATCTGCCAGTTCCGCAGTCCAACTTAGTCCAGTTTCCCCAGAGAGAACCGGAAACCGACCCTTATTAGCGTGGCCCGTACCTTGGAAAATGGTCAGGGAAGCAGTATCCCAACGGAGAATGCACCATAGGGTGGATACCGCAAAAGAGACGGGAAAAGACCGCCAAAGAAAAGCAATATGACCGGGATTGGCATAACCATAGGGATTATTTACAGACCCTCGACTATTGCCAACGGAATTATCAAGGGTTGGGCCTGGGCCAGGAAGGGGCCAAGGAATACCTAAAAGAAATTGGCTTAGACCGCCATGAAGAATACCTGCTTGCAAAGCAGGATGTTGGCGATCGCCCAACGTTCACCGCCACAGACTTAACGGGCTGGGAGTATGAAACTGAGAACCATAGCCAAAGTGCCAGGGCGAAACGAGAACGGAAGGGGAAAGCGGGAATAACATCGTATGGAACTAAGAGCGTCCGAAGCGGTGCCCACTGTTTGCAAAAAGCCTATGGACGGCAACGATTAGGCTTCCTAACTTTGACTTTGCCAAGCCATCCCGATTATCTGGCTGTTTGGTGTGAGCAATGGGCAGAGATTGTAAGGAAGTTTAACCAGGAATTACACCGGGAACTGGAAAGGCAGGGAGCCCCGGCCCATGTAATCGCAGTAACGGAAATTCAGACCGAGCGCTCTGAGGAGGTTGGTTACCCTATCCCCCATCTCCATGCCTGTTTTGTTGCTTGGGATGGCAAAACCTATATGAAAGGGGCAAAAACAAAGACCGGAAAAAGGAAGCCAGCCCACTACATTTCCCATGGCAGAATGCAGGCTATTTTCGCTCGTATCCTTGCCAATGAAGTAGAAAGAATTACTGGAGAGGTCGTTAACCCTGACGAATTAAACCCAAGGGTTGAGGTAAAGCATGTTAAGAAAAGTGCTGAAGGATACTTGGGTAAGTACATGAGCAAAGGCGGAAAAGACGTTAAGAAATTCCTTGACCAACAGCCAGACCGTACAGACTTGCCTACCCATTGGTGGCATTGTACAAAAGGTTTGAGAACGATTCTCAAGGGCTTAATCGGTGAGCTTGACTCTGCCATGGTTGAGGCGGCCCTTACTCAAATGGAAGACCTAATATCCCTTGGCATAGTACAGTATGCCAGGGCAATCACCAAAGAGATTAATGGGGTTGAAAGGTTGTTAGGCTGGGTTTTTAGGTTTGCCCCAGACTACAATCCCACAGACCCAAGGCGGATAGCTGTCGCCTTTGGTACTGCCTAGTATAAAATCTGTAACTCTGTTCTAGTCGCCCTCAAGCCAATGGGGGAAATTACCATGCATACCAGTCAAATTATCTGCCCCAAAGTTAGGTACAAAAGTCAATGCAATCTAGGGATAAGTAACTGCCGACTAAAACTGTTAACTAATGCAGTACGTCAACAGGAACAGACCCTAGCTGTGCGAGTAAAAAGGGCAAAGAAAAACGCACCGCTTCCTACAGACCAAACCCCGTTACCTTGTCTATAGTCGCTATTTCTCACAAACCACCAATGTAGGGAATTATGTTGCCAACCCTAGGGATAATTGCTAAGATTAAGTTGTTCTGTGGGGTTTGCCCTTCCCTAGTAGAATGCACGGCTAGAAAAGAACCAGCCTGGGAGGAAGCTAAGTCCTGATAAGGCAACCCTCCCTTAATGGGCCGGAAAGGAAAGAAAGTCCAAGATTTATGTTCAAGTCCCCTACTCAGGGGAAGTCTTATTAGTCAGGCTAATTAGTGCAAAGTGAGACGCTCTGAGCCGCTAAAAAACCATCTTTCAGTGACCGGAAACCTAAGGT
>NZ_CP063660.1:0-132765 GCF_019924095.1 Synechocystis sp. PCC 7339 | reverse complement strand
CAGGGGTCGGGAAATAAAAGGTAATACCCTCCCGGCGGGACTGGTGCTGATGTCGATGTCCGCTAAGAGACTGCGATCGCCCCAATCAGAATGGGAACCGGGTTGGTGGTTTGGACTGCCATGCCGACGGAAGCCGCTCCTACTAAGAGGTGAGTAATGGTGAGCATCAGTTGCTAATCTCCTTGATTCCTTCGGTAGGTAGTAGGAAAGTCGGGCTACCCCTAGGAAAATCGCTCCCCCAATGCCGCCAAAATATAGAGGGATTGATTTCCCGTCCCCAGGCCAATGAAGCGATAGCAATAAAGACAATGCCCACCAGGAGCAGTAATGGGGTGATGTCAAAGTATCTGCCATGGTCACCCGCTTCGTTTTGGATGCCCAAAAACCCTCCTCGATGGCCGCTTGGCCAACATGGGATTGCCCCCGGCCCGGCTTTGGAGCTTGGCATTTGATGGGCTTTAAATCTGACCCAGGTTAATGGCCTCTTTTTCCATCAAGTCTCGGATCTGATATTCCGCCAGGGTTTGAGTTCAATCCTGGGGACATAAATAAACAGGTCAGTGCGGGGGGGATTGGTGGCCGCCAACAGAATGGGAACCCCCACATCCTTGAGCTTCTTGAGCCAAAGCCGAAATTTGACTTCCAGGTAATGGGCATCGTCAAAGATCAGCACCGCCCGATTAACGCTGAACCACTGGATTAATTCCTGCTTAAGCACTTCCACCGTTTTGCTCCTACCTTCCAAGTTTTTGATATCGACCCCGGCCATGTCGGCGATCGCCATCAGGATGGTTTTGGGGGTAGCGGGTTCAAAGTATTCGCACGTTACTCCATCGGACAAAAGCCGTTCCCAGACCTGGCGCACCAGATAGGTTTTGCCCATACCCTCCCCGATGTCACCAACACTGAGCGAGCGGAATAAAGGGAATGGAGCAGACCTTCATCTCCGGTTGCCGATAACAACTTTCCCCGGCCGGTGGGGCCAGCTCCTGTTCATCCCACTCGTCCCATCCCCTAGGCCGCCAGTTGACCATGATTCTGGTTGCTCTGATAAGCCTTCGCCTTGGTAATCCATTGGGAAGCCACCACTAAAGGATTCTGGGGCTTTGGGCGCACCGCGTAGCGGATCTCTGCGAGATCGCCACCTTGGACTGCTCCACCTGGGCTTGGAGATCCGCCGGTAAATGTTGGGGATTTTTGAGGATTTCAGCGGTTAGTAAATTCTGGGCAATTAGTATCCCGCCGCTTGATTTTGGGCCGCCCGGATCAGCTCAGCGTGACCCAGTTCCTCGTCCCCTTCTAGGGCATCAAAATTGATTGCTTCCCCATACTGTTCTAGTTCCCCTCATCAGTGACCATGGCCAATTGACCGGGCTTGGGATAGTCAGCCATTCTGCCCCCTCACTTATCCAGCGGTGGAGGTTATCAAGTTCAGCCATTTGTTCATTGGACAAACTGAACAAATCATCAACTTTGTCCAACGAATAGCCTAAATATTTCAGCCGATTAAACACCGTTGTCCGGGCTACCCCGTAGGACTTTTCCAGTTGTTGTACAACGTCACCTTTGGACTTTCCAGCGATGGACATTTTTTTAATCTCCCAAATATTTTTTTGTGGAACTTGTCGTTTAGGGGATTCTATATGACAATTTTTTTCTGTCAAGTCCAACGCTGGACTAAATTTGTCCAACGTAAAGGAGTAAAAATCCAGCGGCAATCCGCCGGACAAATTGCCCTTTTCCAGTGGACAAAATCTTGTTTTCGCTGGACAAACGGTGTAAATGTCTAGTGATTTGTCTAACGCTTTTGTTGCACAAACTGGACAATTCTTCCTTGGTCTTTGGACTGTCCAACGCATCTAGTATTAGTTGGCGGACAACTTCACCTTGTTTATGGGTAGGCCAGTCGTGGGAGTTAAATTCCATAGTGAACTCCTTAAAATTAGTAATTTATATTGTCCAATAGCTAAATAAAATGACCACAAAGATTGGAAAATTTAACTTTCTTTAAAGCTTTATTGATTTGTCCACTAATGCTCTGACAACTCTGTTTAATCGCTGAATTGATTGTTGGGATACTGTTTAAATAGACTCTAAAATGTAACGATATTTACTAATTGATGTAGGGAGTTTTAGCCAAGGAAATAGACCCCAATAACTTTTACTAGGGGTTTCAAGACTGACGATCTCTGCCCAACTTTGACTAAAACAAGGGGTAACTTTTTGATATTCCTGGTGCCATGGTTGATCTCAAAATGTGCCCTGAACAAATTCCAACTGTCGTTCCTTGACTCTGATCCGTTACCCTAAAAGCAGAAAGGGAGAGCCACTAACTCTCCCAATCCATTACACAAATCTAATAGGAAGTTTAACGTATGTCTGACCGACTAGATCGCATTGAGGCTCTGATTGAGTCCAACGCCAAGAGCATTGAAGCATTAACAAGCAAAGCTAATCAGGATAGTTCCCTTTACCGTAAAGACCGGGCCCACGTCTTTGAATGGATGGCAAGATTAGCGGCCGCCCAAGCTGATTTTTATGAGTCCCAATCGGATTACCTGGATCATCTACAAAGAATTGAGGACAAACTGACAGAGATCCTTAACCGGACAACTCCCAACCCTTAACACTAACCTAATCGCTATTAGGCTAGTACAGCCCTGACTAAAGTCGGGGTTTTTATTTGGATTATTGATTGCCCCTGAAAGGATTAAGCAAACAAACTCCTGTGTCAGCAAAATCCTTACATTACGGGTAACTAGGGTCAGTCCGTAACTAAGGGCAGTGGCGGCGATTTGTTTATCTAGAGCGTTATGGGGATGAGGGACTCGTAATTTTCCCCAAACTTGAGCCTCAAAGATGGTGAAATCTAGGATCTGGTCAGCGTAATCAGCAATGACAATTTCCAACCACTCCTCCAACAAATTGGCTTGTTGATCATCTCCTCGATGCCTGATTAATTCCACACCCCGCCGCAATTCTCCAATGGTAATCACACTCAAATAGAGATGCTGAGCTTGTTGGAAAAATGCTAGTACGCCGGAGTCAGCCCTATCTTGCTTCCGTAGCTCACTAATAACGTTGGTATCAATCAAATATTTGACTGGTTCTGTCATCCTGTATTCGCTCAAAGTCTGAGTCATTGCCCACATCGGGAATCTGGCGAAGCACCTCCGCAAAGGATTTTCGGGGAGGTTGCAATAGGGCCTGTTCTAGGATTCTGCGATGCTCTGCTTCGGCACTGATGCCATGTTGCCCCGCCCGCTTTTTCAGGGCCACCACCACCGCTTCATCAATATTGCGGACAATTAGATTCGCCATACACTACCTCCAGCCCACAACAAACTCTTGCTTTTGGTTATCACTCGAATGATAGCATTGATAGCGCTTGCTCATTTACCTACTTTACCTGTACATGGATGAACCCAACAAGGAAATGAAATTAAGAATGATGCAGTACAAATTACACCATTGAGAATCACCTATAACCCTCACATTTGGCTTTTCAGGTTAACTACATAATTTTGCCAAGCAAAAAGGCATATCAGACGATTTTGGCGATGATGGTGGCTTTCGGAATTTATCAACTGAGAATAATTAGCAATAATTTATGTTGAGCGATGGGGAGTTGGAAAAATTCCACGATAGAATTAGGGTTGTGGAAGCTATTCAATATTTTCCGCAAATTATTGAATGAAAATTAACCGTCAGGGACAAGCAAAAGTATTAACAGAGCAGGAACTGCACAACCTGTTCACCGTTGGATTGCTCACTCCCCGCGATCGCCTGTTGTTTGGCATTTGTCTTTACACTGGTTGCCGGATTGGGGAAGCATGTTCTCTTGCTTGGGCTGATGTCACCGCCGATGCTATGACTTTCCGCATTGAAAAAACTAAGACCAAATCCAGTCGCACTGTGGCCATTACTCTGGCGTTGCAAGCTTTGTTTGATGAGTACCGGCAAATCCAACAATCTGTTAGGTTTTCATCTGCCTATGTGTTTCGGGGCAAACGGGTGGGGTCACACCTCCATCCTTCCATGGCCCATAAAATTTTGAAGGCGGCCACCGACAAAATTGAAGCTAGGGGAGTATCCACCCATTCTTTCCGCCGCACTGCGTTAACGATGATGTGTCGCAAGGGAATTAATCTCCGCGTGATCCAAAAGATTAGTGGCCATAAGAATTTGAATGTGTTGTCCCACTACCTGGAGGTTTCTGAACAGGAAAAGGAGCAAGCTTTATCTACAATCTCGTTCTAGTTTTCAGTTCCGGTGTTATTGTTTTGGAAAAAATTACTAAGAGTTAACGGCGATCATCTTGTTGATTAATCATTTTTTAAATTTCAATAAGAAACAAGGATTAATCACAAAATACGCTTGAATAATTTGTGCATTTTCTTGATGTCTTCTGCGGCTTTTTCTTCAGCAGTTTTAATATTGACAATCCCTCGACATTGAGGGTAACTACTGCATCCCCAGAAACTTCGCCCAACATTAGGGCCTGACTTAGATTTTCTCAATACCATATTTTTTCCACACTTAGGACATTCAGGAGCAGTATTTTCATCAGCATTTTGATATTGATTCTTGACTTTTTGGATATGCTTTCTATGTTCACTGGCATCTAATCTGGCTCCCAATACTTTTTGGGTAATTTCCTTAACTTCATCATCTGAAATTAAAGACTCTTTATGTTCTTTGATGTAATTTATATATGCAACTTCCCCTTGAACAACATTTGAAGGTAATGATGTTTTAAATTGGCAAAAAGATGAAAAAACAACTAATGATTTTAAATAATTTGGCTGACATTTCAAGAGATATTCTAGGGCTTTGATATGTTTATAGTTCTGTCGAATGGGGTTTTGAAATTTATTTTTGCTTCCCTTAGATAAAGTTTGTATCCAATACTGACTATTAGCATCTCCCCAAATCCAACCTTTATAATTCTTTATTTCAATAACAAATAACCCGAATTTTGAAACTATAACTTGATCTATCTGAGTTGTACCGCTGCCAGACTTTAAAACAATGTCATTAATTAGGATATAGTCATCACTTAGATATTTTTTTGCCGCTTGATTAAAGATTGATTCTCCCACAACACCGACAATTTCATTACGAACTCCATCAAATATATCCAAAGCTTCAGAAATTGCTGAGAAGTCAAGCATAACGTATAAATAGTGAAAGTAGAAAATTAGAGCCTATTCTAAAGTATAGAACCCATTTCTTAGATTTTAACTCTTTGCGAACATCTCTAATAAGCTTTGTTTCATTTTATTTACTATGGAAATTAGAAAGATTTATGCTCATTGAATGACGGATATCTCGGGAACTGAGCGACAGGTAGAAGACAGTCCCCTAGTGCCGATTGGGGGCAAATTGCCCTATGTGTTGGCATTTTACTGGGGATTTAATGGCCACTATTGAAAATTTTGAACAGCATAGACTTTAGCTGTTCTAGGATTGGTGGCAATGCCGTAGCCAAACTTAGTGTAGTTGGGGGTCAATAGGTTTTTGCGATGTCCTTCCGAATACATCCAACTTTTCTGAAACCTTTCTACCAGACCATAGTTGAGGGAGAAATGGGGAGAGCCGGGTAAGACTACAATATTTTCACCAACTCCACCTTTTCCCCCTAAGGCTTGATAGCGGTCGGTCGGGGACTTTCCTTCAGGGGTATCGTGGCCATAAAAATCTCGCTTGGCCATATCCTCCGCGTGACCTTGGGCGGCTTTAGTAATCAAGGGATCTGTCACCAGGGGGGGAAGGTTGTTTAACTGGCGATCGCGGTTGACTAGGGTGAGAGCTTGGGCTTGAAGGTCTTCTAGAGAACGAGTCTGATGGGCATTGAATATATGGGTCTGGGGTGAGCCAATTTTCCAGTTATCGCCACCATTGCCATTGTGATAGTAGAGTGAGTCCTTGCCCTGAAACAAAATCATGGCTACTACTACGAAAATCCCTGTGGTTATCTGTTTGGACTTTGGCGATCGATAACGTCCCATTGGTTGTTAGTAACTAATTGCCTAATTTTACCAAATGGTTTTGACATGGGAATAATTCAAGATTTTTTGGTTACAGCTAATCAGCGAGATGTCAGGCAATCGCATAGCCTGATACTTGACGAATATAAACGGGCTGAAAACCGATCACAATATCCTCTTTCGGCACACCCATTTCAACGAGAGCTTGACCAATATCTATTTCAGTATTGTTAACTTGAATCCAGATTTTATTGTTTTTAATATCTAGATGCATTGAACAGCCATAAATCCGTGTTTTTTTATCCCAACCAATGCCTAGAACTTGATAGTGATCATGTTCTGTATCAAATAAAATTTGCATCTCAATTTCACCGTTTGCTGGTTTATAGGTGGCATACTGACTGAGAATTTGCTTGATAATCGTGCGGTAGTTTTGGATTTTTTCTAGATTTTCCATGTGACAATTACCTCGTTTTCAATGTCATAAAATTAAAAGTATTTTGTTTAACGTGATTGACGGCGATCTCCAAGGAGTTAAGACAGAAATAAATTCATTTTCCAGATCAAACTGTAGCTAATCTGCCCATTTCTACACTGACTGCATCAAATCGGTTATCGCCGGGCTGATAGGACAAAATTTCGATGCCAATGGGTTCGCCTGTTGTGCTGTCTTTAATCAAAATAATGCCGTCGCCAAGTTCCGTGGCAATTTGATTTTTTCGAGGGGCTTGCCAGAATACGGTGAGTAATTCCATTTCTGGTTCGTAGTAGATTTTTACCTGTGCCATAGGGATTCTCCTTCTTTGATTGCATCAGTTTGGTATGCGGTAATTAGAAAACCATCGCCGTTTAATCGACGGACAACGACTGCTACCCATCGTTTTTCTTTTAGTGTTAGGTAAAACAATAAAACATTTGGATCGCGGCTACTTTTGCGGATTTCATTAGGATTGCTAAGAGCTGTTTGTACTTCGGTTTCTAAATCGGCAATGTCTGGATGTTTTTGGATAATTTTTTGCCAGTATTCCTCCGAGGTGCGGACGGTGAAGTTTAGGGGGGTCAGAATTTCAAATTTGTTCACTGAATCACCCCTTTTTTTACATCACGATAGGCGTTGAGGGCATTTTGTTTAACATCATCGGCGACGATGGGAAAGGTACTCAAGATATGTTTAAATTCGATTTCGGTTAAGCCATAAAGGTGGGCAATAATACCGTCTAGCTCTGCTCTGAGTTTGGCACGTTCTGCTTCATCGGTTACGCCATAACATCCCCCTGAATCCCCCTTAGTAAGGGGGACTTTTTTGTTTAAGCCAACTTCTGCGGCGAGTTCGTCAAATTCTGGGGTCGTGCAAATCAGTTTTGCTGCTCTCTCCACTATCTCATCAAACCACGCATCGCCTTTTTGTAATCGAGGAATCGTTAATTGATATACATAGAAAAAATTAATGTTTGCTGATACACGTTGACGCAACATAAAATCAACAACAAAACTATTCCATACTGCACATAAAAAGAACATTTCAGAATATTTGATTCTTCGACTACCATTTTCATTAAAGTTCAACGCAACTTGGAAATTTTCTGAACAAAAATTATTGGCTGGAATAATAGTAGACACAAGCGTCCTTTCATTTGTGCTACTTGCGATTTTACGAAAACCTAAGCGATAATCTTGATAGTCCATTTTTTGACTATTATCATGTCCTCTCTGACCTAAAATTGATTGTCGTCCTTCTTTTTCGTCGATCCAATACTTCAAAGCAGATAAATCGAATCTATCAGTAAATTGATGAATCATCTTGCCCTCATAGAGGGATAATCTTCTTGCAGAGGGCTCTGTTTTAAATAAGTGACTCTTGTTTGTCATGTGAAATTCAGCAGAAAGCTTTAAATTCCATTTGCCTTCAATTTGTTCTCCCAATAAAGGAAACTGAGTCATTTTTTCGGCAATTCTGACATCAATTTCTTCCCTAAACTCCATAATCGACAGAGAATCCGGCGACAACCGACGAATCAAATCAACATCCAGTTCAATATCATCCGAGTTCGGAAAATTTAATAATTCTTTTACCTCATGACGCATAAACCTTGTTGGAAAAGCTTGAGTCGTGCCACCCTTTTCAAAACTAAGAACCACGAATTTAAAACTTCGGTGAATCCCTTCAAAAATTGCTTTATTATTTTCAAAACAAAATAAGCCTGTAACTTGCGTCTCAGAAAACAGCATTTCGCGGAGTTGTTTTGTTCCTAAATCTGTATAAATCCCGCTCGGAATCACGATGCCACATTCACCACCTTTACGCAGTAAATCATAACAACGCTCTAGGAATAACTTATAGAGATTAATATCTGTCCCCGCTTTTTTACCATTCACCACCGAAATTTGATTTCGATAATCTTCCGCTGAACGATAATAAGCACTTACGTAGGGAAACTTGCTTTGATACTCAAGCCAAGCCTCAGCAACTTCTGGTTTTTCTAACAGCTTTTTCTGTTCCTTTTCAAAATTTTTAATATCCATTTTATTTTTCGTCACCAAATCACTATGATGGGCGAAAAACTCCTTAGCTTGTGGCTTAAAAATTTCCCAGGGTGGATTGGCAATAATCGCATCAAACCCACCCCGCTCAAAAACCTTATCAAAATGATAACCCCAATGGAACGGCTCCAGAGCATTAATATCATCGATATTCAAAACCCTCTTTTTTGCTTTCCCATTAAGCTGAGCTTCTTCATATTTGATTTTCAGAGAATTGAATTCATTTAATAAAATTTCATTTAACTTCTTCTGAGATTTTTGATTCAGTTCATCGATGCTACTCCGTAGTAATAAAATACTTGGAACTTGTTCACTTTCCTCTGTATTGCGCTCCTTATCAGAAATGAAAGCGTGTTGCTTATAAAGTGCAATACTTTTATTTTTTTCAGTCAAAATATTTTGATAGTCAGAGGAAAATAAACCTAACTCTCCTTGAGTTGCAAGCTGATCATTATATTTATTTGTTTTTTTGCTATTAAATTGATGCTCATCTACCCGAATTAAACCGATGAGCGAATTACCGGCCATGATATTAAAATCCACGTTCGGCAATGGCTCCAGATCCTCCACCTTATCCACCGCCGCCACTAGCGCAAGAAAAAGACGCAACTTAGCAATTTCCGTCGCCTCCTCCATGATGTCCACGCCATAGAGATTATCTGTAATAATGCGCTTCTTGATGTAATAGTCTAGGGACGCATGATCTTGCTGTATCTCCGCCAACCAAGCCTTTAAGCCTTCATCATTGGAAAACGCAATCTTACCCGTGATGGTTTGATAAATCGGGATCAATGTTTTCATCGCCGCCACCAAAAATGCCCCCGAACCACAGGCCGGATCAAGTAAAGTTAACTTCGGTAAAATCTCATTTAATAGCAACAAACAAAGATCCGTATTTAACCCCGCAAATAACTGGGGCAAATCCTTAAAATCTTTATCTGCCAAAGTATTGACCTTATCTACCACCAGCTTATTAATTGTGCGATCACAGAGATATTCCGTAATTTCAGGACGAGTATAATAAGCCCCAAATTCCTTTTGGTTAATATATTTTTCAAAAATATATCCCAACACATCAGGGTTAATTTCGTTGGAGTCTTTTTCTGCATCGGGGCGATCATTTAAGTGCCACGAATAGCGAGAAAATAACTCAAAGGCATCTCCAAAAGCCTTGTCTTTAATCGAAATTTCTGAATACTTTTGCTCAAGGGAATGCCGCAGAAACAAGCCTCCATTCAGATAACAAATTTTACCCAGTCGCTTCTGTAAATCACTGCCCCGCTCATATTCTGGCTTCGCAAAACCCTCAAAGAAGAGACCCTTGAGAAATTCATAAAAAGATTCTGCATTTGCCTGGCAATGTTCTAACTTATGCTGTAAGTAAAGACTATCCTTATTATCCAGAAAATATCGCCGCTGAAGGAAATAAACAAACATCAAGCGGTTCAGCACCACCGAGCCATACCAACGGCGATCGCCTTCATTTTCTATCCCATCAATCTCCAAACAAAAATCCTTGTGTAACCCCTCAAAATCCTGAAAAAATTGCTTCGTAACCTGCTCAATGTTAAAACCCTGACTAACCTTTTCCACCGCCTTGACCAGGGTTGCATCATCTTCCTCATCAATACTGAAAAATAATGGCTCTAATTTCTGAATTAATGGTTCCGCCGACTTACTTGTGTTGTAACTGTGGAAAATAGGTTTACGCTTTTTTCCTTCCTGTTTGACCCACATCCAAACTTGGGATGTTTGCGCCTCATCCCCAAAAATCAAGAGGTGAGATTTAGAATAATCCGATAATTGACGATCAAGCGCCAACCTAACCTTTCGCTCTGGAATCTCAGGAGTGGAACAATAATAGACCATGAAACCACGCTTCTGGGCAATGGCAATCGCCTCAAAAATATCCTCATCAACTTCTAACGGCAATGCTATTGGGTCAATCGTATCCCAACCTAATTCTTCAATAAAGAGAGATTCAAAATCAAAATTCTTAAGATATTTTTGGGTACGTGTACGGTTCAATTTCATAGAAAAATTCTTTAAGGTGCGATGAGATCAAGATCAGGAAAATAAGTTTGGTAACGCTTACTGTCACGACTCAATAGCAGATAATCAGACGTTAGAGCGTGGGCCCCAATATAAAAATCCGGTAACGGCGATCGCCTAGTTCCCCCACTACGTCGATATTGCAGAAAAGCTTTTCCCGCCAGAAATGCAGCTTCATATGGTAGAGGTTCTCTGGCGTAGTATTTTGGCAATAAAAGTTGATCAAGCTTTTCGGTAGACTCAATCCCAACGGATACTTCCGCATAAATAATAGGATTAATCACAAGCCGATATGCCTCAGACCGATCAATAAAATAAGCAATCTTTTGATGTGACCAAGCAAACCAAGTAGAATCTTCTGAAAAAACATCAATTAAGACATTACTATCTACCAAAACTTTAATCATCCTCACCTCTTGTCAACGCCATAATTTCATCGGTGGTCATATCACACTGCATTTTTCCCCGAACTTGCTCAATATAAGCCATGCCCTCACTCAACTTTGGAGTGTGTTCTGCAGGATAACGATTTTGTAATGCCGCTAAAAATGATTTCACTTCATCTAAAGCACTATCTGGTAACTGTTCCAACATTTCAACAATTTGAGCTTGAGTTGTTGTCATTAATTTTTCCTCAATTAATATAGTTTGATCCTAACGTTGAAATAATCCCAGCGAGCAAATCACCTTTGCCCCCTCAAATTCTCCATCGGCAGTCACTACACACAGCGCATCATGCTCCATCAGATAGGTTACTTTTTGCGCTAAATCTTCATCGGAAATACCTGCCTTTAGTTCACGGTTCAGGGAGGCGATCGCATTTTGTTTAAGAGGATAATTGTGTATCATTTCAATAGCTTTGACTAAACTTTCCCAGTCCTGGCCCTGGGCTAAAATCGGTGTCTTTTCTTGCACATACTGGCAATAGGATATTAGCTGATCGTAGGTTCTGGCCCTTGCCCCCCGCCGACTACCCATTGTGCCAGCAACTTTTTTCGTCTGATCAGTTATGATTTGCGCTGCCTTTTGGACCAAATTATGATGTTCAGGATGACGGTTTAGAGCGGGGGTATTTAAATCACAACCCGCCATTCGCAAAATTCGCATCTGAGATTGAGTCACACTATGGCCCTGCTTATCCACCCATGCCAGCGCATCCGTACCTTCAGCAGTCCTGAGATAAAGCAAAACCCCCTCTGGTTCCAAAACAGTCGGCCCATGGTAGCGAGTGGAAAACACCACGTCCGGCAGATCTTCAACAATACGTTTTAACTTAGGATTTGCATCAATAGCCGTCTGCCAAATTTGCAGAGCTTCCGACGTTAAATCCACTTCCCCCTCGTCTTCCTCATCAAGAATATTCGCTTTTTCATTGTAAAGATTTAGCAAAACTTCCCGCTCTTCATCGTCCTCAAAAAATGCTTCATCGGTACCGTAACAAAGCTTTTGATGTGATTTCCAAGCCAGAAGCCGATCCTACGGCCACTGTTACGAGGGATTTTGCTGGCCTTTTTTCCCAGACAACGCCGGGATTGTAAGCTTCGGTAATTTTTTAAGACTGTCTAGTGAAATGTCTATTGACTACTTGATAGTGTCTATTCTTGATTTTCCCAACTGTCTAGTGAGCAGAAGACAATAATGAGGTGTATTTTCAGAATCTTTTCCAGACAAGCATTTTAAATGCCTAGTCATCACTGGACAGTGTAAAGTGTCGGAACATTGCTAGTGTCTAGTAGTCACTGGACAGTAATAGACATTTCACCCGTGGAAGAATCCAATGCTGCCGATCGCCGATTTGTTAATCCGTTATAACTTAAAGACCCGCCAGAGCCTCTACAACCGCATCAATGCTTTGGGGCTTGAACCGACCCGCAAGGGAAATAAGGTTATGTTTGATGATGAAGCGGTTAAGTTGCTTGATCAGTTAGATGAACATCTAGCCGAAGGCGGAACCCTAAACAATTTTGTACCTTCCTCCGAAGTGACCACGGTGGGAAGCAGTATTGAACCCGTCACCGTCGAGTCTGACCTGTTGCCTTTTGACCCCGGTATGATGGCTCTGATGCAGTTGATGGAATCCCGGCGATCGCCGTTGGATAATCTCAGAGATCTAGAAGATGCAGTCAGTTATGGTTGGTTACTCACCACCACGCAGATTGAAAAATTACTAGGGGTTAAGCCCAGAGGTGAACAGTTTGATCGCCAAGGGTTTCTTTTCACTCGCCAGGGGAAAGCCGGACGGGAAGCTCAATGGTCGATTACAAAAATTATTAGGGGTTTACGGTCTGTGGAGAGGGAATAGCCCCACTGTCTATTGCTTAATGTACAGTGTCAGGTTTCTAATAGACATTTAGCTCAAAGTCTTGCGAGTTAGACGTTTGATAAAATTACTAGGGGTTTGGAATGAAGGATGACCGTTATTCCGCCGACTGGAAAAATATAGCCACCACCAAAAAGCAGTCCGTTAGTTGGGTCTGTGAACGGTGCGGGGTGCAATGCTTAAAGCCTGGGGAGGGGAAGGGTTTATCCAAGGGGGAACGGTATCGGCTCAGGATGGCAGTTCACCATTGCGACTATGATCCAGGGAATAATGTGCCGGAGAATTTAAAGGCCCTTTGTTTGCCTTGTCATCTCCACTATCACCGCAGGCAACAGGGGAACGTGACACCAGGGCAGTTATCGTTAAGTTTTTTCTGAAAGCCTTTTGAATAATTATTTCCGCCAAGGCCACCGAGTTCCCATTTCAGTTTTGGCTGACCAGAGCAAGTAAAGAAGTAATAGAGCAACCCCGGAGAGGAATGGTAGTAAATCTTCTTTCATAACCCCTAGTAATAAATTGAACTCAGTTTAACTGACTACCCTCTCTGCCGAAGATTTAATCAACAATGTTTTTGGTGATTATCACGATTTATTAAGACTTTGCGGCCTTTGAACTAAACTGGCGTTATCATTCCGTCAGACAGTAGAAATCTATCGTCAGTTATGGAAAGTAGGCGATTATCTATCCGGGTTCCAGATCCACTGCTTAACCAGTTGCAGTCTTACCTTGACCAACAAGGCTTGACGGTGACTGAGGGGGTTTTAGCGGCGATCGCCTCTTATGTGGGGGATAACGATAGGTTGCCCCTGGTGGAGAGGGTTAGTCGGATTGAGAAAAGGTTGGCGATATTGGAAGAGAAGGGTTAAATATCCATGTCTTCAATCTATGACAATTGCGATTTTCCTCTACTGCCAGAGCTTAAGCATTGTCTAAAGGAAGGTTATCGTTCGGATTTTTGTGTTGGCTACTTTAACCTGCGTGGTTGGCGAGAGTTAGAGGATGAAATTGAGCAATTTACTGCCGGGAAAGGTCAAAATTGTCGTTTACTGGTGGGGATGCAGAGGCCGCCTAACGATGAACTTAAGCGTAGTTTGTCTATTACCAAGCGTGCAAATCAGCGGATGTCGAATGAACAGGCAAACGAGTTGAAAAAGATTATGGCTCATGAATTTCGGGAGCAGTTAACCTATGGCGTTCCTACTGCAAGGGATGAAGCAAGCCTCAAACGATTAAAAGCACAATTGCAAGCTGAAAAACTAGAAGTTAAACTATTTTTACGTCATCTACTCCATGCCAAGCTTTATCTAATTTATCGAGAAGATAAGATTACACCTCGCATTGGTTATGTTGGTAGTAGTAATCTGACTTTCTCTGGTTTAAGTGGTCAGGGTGAACTGAATGTTGAAGTCACAGACCGAGACGATACAAAGAAGTTAGAAGAGTGGTTTATTGAACGATGGGAGGATAATTTTTCTCTCGATATTTCCCAAGACTTGATTAAGGTGATTGATGAAAGTTGGGCTGGAAAGCAACTACCTCCTTTTTATATTTATCTGAAGATGGCTTATCATCTGTCGCAGGAAGCACGGGATGGTTTGAGTCGATATCAAGCTCCGAAAAATTTTGGTTTGTTGGAATTTCAAGAGCAGGCTGTACGAGTAGCGATGCAGCATATCGATAAGCGCAATGGAGTAGTGATCGGTGATGTGGTTGGTCTAGGGAAAACGTTAGTGGGAACGGCGATCGCCCATGTGTGCGAGGAAGAATATGGGACGAGTACCTTAATTATTTGTCCGAAGAATCTTGAATCAATGTGGCAAGACTATGTTGATCGCTATGGCCTGCGAGGTAAGATTGTCCCAATTAGCCAAGTGGAACAAAGATTGCCCGAAGTGCCTGCCCGGTTTCGTTTGGTACTGATTGATGAGAGTCATAACCTACGTAACCGTGAAGGAAAACGATATCAGATTATTAAAGAATACATAGAGCAGAGTGGCAGTCGTTGTATTCTGCTGACGGCAACCCCCTATAACAAAGGCTATTTGGATTTATCTTCCCAGTTGCGTTTATTTTTGAAGGCTGAATCAGATATTGGTATTAAACCAGAAGCCCACATTCGTAATTTGGGTGGTGAAATGCAATTTTTACGGAAACATAATGCGACTCCAGTACGCTCATTGATGGCATTTGAGCATAGCGATGAGCCGGAAGATTGGCAACAGCTAATGAGTCGCTATATGGTTCGCCGGACAAGGGGTTTTATTAAAAAGACCTATGCTAAAGAAGACGAGCAGGGTTATTACTTAGAGTTTCCCAATGGCGATCGCTTTTATTTTCCGAAACGTCGCCCAAGGACTGTTAAGTTTAGTACAAGTAATGAAAAAGACCCCTATGCGAGGTTATACGGCGATCGCGTGGTGGATATTATCAATGGTCTAAATTTACCTCGTTATGGCCTAGGGAATTATCTAATTCATTCCCATGGTAATCAAAAGAAAAAACGTAAGAAATCCCCCGGTCAGATAACCTTGGCAACGGGCTTTGAGCATTTGGATGTCACCGAGGCAGAGCGAAAAATCCTGGCAAATCTTTCCCATGCTGGTCAGCGGTTAATGGGCTTCTGTCGCACTAATTTATTTAAACGTCTGGAAAGTAGCGGTGCGGCTTTTATCCAGTCTATCGATCGCCACATTTTGCGGAATTATGTCTATCTCCATGCGATCGCCAATAATTTACCGATTCCCATTGGCACCCAGGATTCGGCTTTGTTGGATGGGACAACGGACGAAGATCAAGATTCTTTGTTAGGTCAGGATTGGGAAACGGCGACGGATACAGAGGACAGCTTTGATGAGGATCGGCTAACCCCCGGTGCAGAATTCAAGCAACGGGCAGTGGCAATTTATGAGCTTTACCAAAATCAGTACCAGCGGCGATTTAAGTGGATTCGTCCTGATTTATTTACGCCGGAACTGGCTGATAATCTAGAACAGGATGCGAAATCTTTAATCAATATCCTGAAAATTTCAGGCCGTTGGAATGCAGACGAGGATGGCAAACTGCAATCTTTAATTCGTTTACTAACGGAAGAACATCCAGACGAGAAAATTTTGATTTTTACGCAGTTTGCGGATACAGCGAGATATTTGGCGCAGGCTTTAGAAACGGCAGGGATTACAAATATTGGTTTGGCAACGGGAAATTCTCAGATAGACCCAACGATCCTTGCCCAGCGTTTTAGTCCGAGGAGTAATGGTAAAGCGATCGCCCAGTGGGCCGCTGAGGATCAGTTAAGGATTTTGGTGGCGACGGATGTGCTGAGTGAGGGTCAAAACCTACAAGATGCAAGGATTATTCTGAATTACGATTTGCCTTGGGCAATCATTCGTTTGATTCAGCGGGCGGGTCGTGTGGATCGTATTGGGCAGGAAGCAGATGAGATTTTCTGTTATTCGTTTCTGCCAGCGGAGGGGGTAGAGCAATTAATTAATCTACGGGGTCGGCTCCGCGATCGCCTGAAGGAAAATCAGGAAGTGGTAGGGCTTGAGGTTCAATAATTGCCCGTACCACTAATTCTGCAACATCAGCACGGGGAATAGAAGTCGGAATACCATCCGGTGGCTCAATCAGTAATTGATCGTCCTTCCCCACCAAAAGCTCTCGCTTACTCCCAGGCTGATCCAATAAACCGCCTGCCCGAATAATCGTGTAATCGATGCCAGAATCAATCAAGTATTGCTCAGCTTTACGTTTCCAGAGCAAGATATTGCCATCACCAATCTTATTAAGCATGTGATCTGGATTAGTTCCTCCCATCGAACCCACCAGAATAATATGCTCGACTCCAGCGGTCTTAGCTGCCTCAATTTGATGCACCTGACCATGATAATCGACATCCTCCGGCATTTCTCCCGTCAAAAAACCAAGGGGAGGGCGTTGCCCGGGTTCTGGTTGTCCAACCACCACAGGAATGGCACTGGTTAAGATGACCAAAACATCACATCCCTGTAGAGGCTCGACTAAAGTTTCTGGTTTGCGTATATCTCCTACAAAACACGTTGATTGCTCCCCAAGCACCTGTTGCTGTTTCTCCGGTGATCTCCCTAATCCTCTGACAGTAAAATATTCCGGCTGAGCCTGTAATTTTTGGAACACCAATGAACCTGTACGTCCAGTAACACCAGTGACTAAAACGGTTCTGGGAAAGGCAGAAGTGGACATTCGGAATTATTCTCCATACCAAGCTATGGTTATTCTCCAACCATGGTAAGTCGGTTATGTAACCAGACCTTAAAAAAATTACTAGGCGTTCACAGCCAGTCCTCGACTTTACCAGTGTCCAGCACTGACTAGACACATAAATCCTGCGGCCACTTTACACTGTCCAATGCTGACTAGATAACTTAAAGACTTACTCGGCAAGGATTCTGGAAAAAGCAAAACTAACTGTCCCCTACCAACTAGACAATCAACTAGACAATCAACTAGACAATTAAGAGGGGAGTAAAACTAGACACTATCAAGTGGTTAATAGACAGTTTCCGCAAGGCGTTTAGATCCCCCAGACTGGATTCTCACAGCGAATACCGACAGGTGAAACTTGTTCAAGCTTTTCCGTTTGCTGGTTAGCTCGCCAGACCTGTTCAAATTCGCTAACCCACTCCGAGTCTGGATCAGTATTACCGCCAATGACAAAAATTTCTGGATCTTGTTCACCATTACGTTCACACCCACGCAAAAGATAAAATTCCCCATCGGGTAGTTGCACCGCATCCAAAACCAAAATGGTTTGATGATTCTTTAATCCTTTGGGACGTTCCGTAATGACATTAGAAAGAATTTTCTCAAACCACATATAGTGAACATTGCCCAGGCGATACCAGGAAACAGCTAAGGGTTGGGGAATATCAACTTCACCGACGATGGAGCCTCCTTCAGAAACCATGCCCGCTGGAAGGTTTTTATAAACCAAGGTTTCAAGGTCGGGATCTGAGATAGCTTCGTAGCGTAACCCAACAAATGGGAGGATAACCTGGGCTACCACAGGCAAAGTGGACATTAAAATACTGGCAACAATAGGAAAAATAGGTAAACGCATGGGGTAAACGCTGGGGATATGAACAATTCTGGCAAACCCTGTAACAAAATCCATTGGCTGTCTATTAGCGGCTTTACACTGTCTCCTATCCATTGGACAGTTCTAAAAAAATTACTAGGGGTTAGTAGTTATAATCCTCAAATTCACAACTGTCCAGCCGTCACTAGACATCAAAAATATACAGCCAATTTACAGTGTCTATTGCTAACTAGATAATTAAAAGCCTTATTTTGCAAAGGTTTCAAAAATTTAATGGCTAACTGTCTCATACCCACTAGACAATTATCAAAGGAGAGCCAATAGACAATATCTAATGGTTAATAGACAGTCCACTGGACAGCCTAAAAAAATTACTAGGGGTTTAATGAGTAATCAGAACTTATCAAAACTTATCAAAAAAATCATTTTATCAGTTCAAATTTTCTCAAAAAGTGAGCTGTCACCGACTATGATTGGGGGAGGTGTAATAGATAGTACACACCAGGAAAAATGAGGTTGTCTAGCGGTTGATGGACAGTGTAAAGTCACCGCTAGATATTAGCCTAACTTTACACTGTCTATTACCAACTATACAGCCTTGCCAAGGTATTGCAAGATAAAGATTACATCAACTTTTTTCCTGTCCCATTCCTGCACCACATCAAGCTTATCCTTGGGGATATAGGCAGAGCGTTTCACCCGTTTTCCCTTTATCTCCAGCTCATAGTGATAGTAGTACTGCTCATAGGATTTTTTGCCGGAGCGGGTCTGTTTTTCGCAATAGTGCAATTGGATGTAACCACTCCCTTGGCCCCGAGATCTCCGTTTGGATTTTCGCTCAGAATTTTTACTAGGGGATAAGGGAATGGAGGTAGAGGATTCGCTTGAGGGCAATACTGGCTTGTCCTGGGGTGACGGTTCTGCCGGCCAATTTTCGGGCTTTAATTCTGCCGGTGGTTCCGGTGGGGACAGTACAGGACTGGGGGCCAGGGGTTGAAACCAGTTGGAAGGATAACCCTGAATCAGAGCATAGGCCGTTGCGCTCAACTGTGAGCCATTGGCAATTAACCCGTTGTGCCTCAACCATTGCTCCAATTTGTTCGACCCAGCTTGGCGGTAGGTGCCCAAACAAGCCGTGGGGGTAGGAAACAATAAACAATCTTTCCCTGCGGTGCCCCGCTCCAAACTCCGCCGCCGAGATAATTTCAATTTCGCTTTGATAACCAACCATTCGGAGTCCCCCAAGGATTGCTCTAAGGCCTCGATGGATAACTCCCAGGGGTTGCTCAATGACGACAAATTTGGGATGGCACTGGGCAATGATGCGTAACACTTCCCGAAAGAGGGCTGACTGGGGATGTTCCAAGCCTGTTTTGGTTCCTGCGCTACTGGTGCCGGTGCAGGGGAAACCAGCGGTAACAAGGTCGAATTGCCCTGGGCTTGGGTGGTAGTCCCTGATGTCGGCGTGGATGGGGATGTGGGGCCAGTGGTGCTGGAGGATGGTGTGGCAGTCGGGGTCGATTTCAACAAACTGAGTTGTTTGTATTTTTCGTCCGGTTTGTTCTGCGGCCAGGGTAAATCCACCACATCCGGCAAAGAGGTCGAGGTGTTTAAGCTTTCCATGGCTAGAACTCCTCGCAGTGAATGATTTGGTCAGTGTCGGAGCAGTATTTGTAATTTGGCGATCGCCGGGCATAGTGAATTGCTTCCTCTCGTAGAGCAGGGTCAAAAAGCCATTGATTGAGTCGTTCCAGTTCGGACTGGGGTTTGGGACAAACTTCCCGCTTACCACCAAAACCCTTGAGCAAACCCTGCACCATTTGCTTGAATGCCTTAGCTTGCTCTGGGGCCACCGGCTCGGATTTTTGCTGGCGTTGGAAAACCTTTAGTCGGGTGCCGTCGGGAAGGATGGTGTATTCAGGGGTCGGGGAAGAATTTTCAGGAGGGGCAGATTCCGTTCGAGAATTTTTACTGGGGGTTTCAACACCCACTGATGATCCATTCCGAATAACTACTTGGGGTTCCTCGGTGGGGCAGTCACTTTCCCAGGGAGAAGGTTCACACTCAGGAGCAACAATC
This sequence comes from Synechocystis sp. PCC 7339, assembly GCF_019924095.1. Taxonomy (NCBI): domain Bacteria; kingdom Bacillati; phylum Cyanobacteriota; class Cyanophyceae; order Synechococcales; family Merismopediaceae; genus Synechocystis; species Synechocystis sp. PCC 7339. The sequence goes on along the minus strand of NZ_CP063660.1, from coordinate 112,706 downwards.
AGGGAAGGGATTTCCGTGGGGGCCAGCTCAGCTTCCTCAAGATTTTTACTAGGGGATAAGTCCGCCACAGGTTCGACAGTTTCCAAACCCCTAGTAATGTCTTCCACACCAGGCAAAAGCGTCGGTGCAATTGTGGGTTCCACCACTGCCACAGGATTCATTTCTGGGGGTAGAACCGCCGTCACTGCCCGTTGATGGGTGATTAGGTTCTGTTGCTGGTCTTCAGGGATTTGACAGCCATTAGCGAGGCGCATTTGGGTATTCTCTACCCGATGGACAAATTCTTTCTGGTACTGCTCCCAGCGAATGGGCAGATTAGCGGGGTCTTTCTTGAAATGGGCCAACACATCCGCTTGCTTATCGTGGAAGTCTCCCCCGTACCGCTTCTGCCAATTTTTTGCCAACCAATCGCGGAAGTTGGGGTCTAGCTTGCCCTCAATACTCCAAGGGCCCTCTGGCAGCCAATCAAAGTCTTGGTTTTTACTAGTGCGTTTTTTGGTACGGCGGGCGGCGGAATATTTTTCCTCTCCCTGACTTGTCGCTATGACAGATGAGTTTTGACTAATTTCTGCCGTAGCTAGTTTTTCTGGGATTTTTGGCTTAATTCCATTACATCGTCCATTTGTATTGATTTCCGGATCTGGAATTTTTTCTTTTTCCTCGCTCTGGCTGTCTGGAGAGTATGAGAAAGTCTGTAAGTCTGTATATATAGTGGATTCCCATTTTTGGGACTCGATTTCTATTTCTGGGACTGGATTCCCATTTTTGGGACTAATCCAAAACCCAAAAACCCGCTCAGAAACTAGTAATCCTGCATTAGTCAATTGGGCTAGGGCACGGTAAAAAGTTGTTCTACTGATTCCTATGGCTTCTTTGGCTATTTCCCAGGTGATTCTTACCCGGCGATCGCCAAACGGGTCGAGGGTAGTGATCCATGTCCATAGCTCCCAGCTTGAGCGGGGTAGTTTAGCGGCTAAGAGTTCTGCGGCAGTATCCGTCGTTAGCTTGTAGAATTGAGTCATATTTAAGTTTTTTTGGGGGCGTTGGGTGCTTAAGACCCTCCGCCTTTTTTATTTTTGTAAAGGATAAAAATTGTGAAAGCAAGTTCCTAAATTGCAACTTGGTTTTCAGGATTGCGCTGTTTTTGACAAATTTGAGGCTAATTTGCGTGGATTTACGGAGATAAAGCGCTGATCTGATTGATGCAATTAGGTTTTGAAAGTGTCTAGTTGCAGGTATAAAGGCTTAAAATAAGCCTATGCTAAATAAATTAGATACTATTTACCTGAACGGCTAGGGGAAGAAAGTGCTTTGGTATACAAAAACTCATAAATTCGGTCAATGTAATCCATAGGCGAATCTCTGGGGTATTTCGAGTTTTTGCTAATGCTGGCTTAAGGGGCTGTGACATAATGGCCATAGACATAGGTGAAGTTATCGACACCCTTATCTCCCTAAATATGTTAGATTGAGACTAGGCTAATAAATTAGCTTATGGGTTAACTCTAGCACTCATCAAAGCATTTATAAAAAAAATTATGCAAAGAGATTCTATAGAGATATTTCACGCAAAGTTAAAAACTCACAGAATCCAAAGTAAGGTTTTAGCCGCAGAGGCCGGGCGTAGTGCCGGGTATATTTCGGAGGTTCTGAATCGTAAGCAGTCCCCGACAATGGACAGTTTTACAGGATTAATTGAAGCGGCAGATCGCCTCTCGCCAGGGTTTGCCGATGAGTATTATTTATCTCTCGCTGGTGGTGTTGATATGGGTAGTTTTATTAGATCCCTTGGTAGCTCAGAGCTTTCCACTTTGTTGATCCTCACTGGCCAGAGATTGGGAGAGCTCTCACCGAGTCGTCAAAAAATAGCTGCCTAATTTTCCTGCTTTTACAGTGGCTATCATTTAGCCCTTTCCCGCTTTTCTCTTGAGCCATTCTTCCCGTGAGATAGTGCCAGGGGCCAAAACTGTCTGTTTCTCTGGTTCTTGCCGTTGTCCCATTTTGAGGGGCTGGAGTTTATCCTTCCTCCACAGGTCACGGCCCAGACCAAACTTGGCGCAACATCTTCTCAGGACCATAGCTTCTGAGCCAACTTTTGGGGTCCACTTCACTTCATTCCATTCTAGCTAGGTTGTCAGATGGGATTAGGATTAGCTCTGACGGGAAATAGCTCTGTAGGTAATGTAAAGCGAGGCGTTTCGTTTCTATCACTATACGCCGTCGAAATGGTTGTTCTTGACTAGGAGCAAGCCACAGTAATGTCCCGATCGCCTTGACCAATACAAAGGCGATCACTTCATAATCCGCAGGCTCTAAGCTAGCATCGCGTCTAGCTAAAGAACTCGCTAAATCCTGAACCAACTGGGCATCGGCCGCCTCATCAATTTCTTCCAACTCACGCATTGTTCCCTGAACCTCCATAAAAATGGCATGGTAGCTGGGATTTTCAGAAAAAAAGCGATCGGTGGTGTCAATCAACTGGTTCACGTAATCAAACAACGAGAGTGTAGCTAATTCCACCCTATCAAGGACCGCTAACTCTTGATGTAGCTTTTCTGCATAGCGGAGTGCTAGGGCTTGCAGAATCGAGGTTTTGTCTGGAAAAAACTGGTAAAGCGATCCAATCGGCACCTGGGCCTGAGCGGCGATTGCGTTGGTCGTTGTCGCGGCATAGCCCTGGCGGGCAAATAGGTCTTCTGCCACATCCAGAATGCGGTTGACCCGCTCCTGACTGCGAGCTTGTCGTGGCGTGCGACGCATTCCGCCTGGAATTGATGGACTTTTAGCCATGGGCATTCTTCCTAACCTTTAGAAATAAATGAGGATTACTCACATTTTGTTTGACAAAACATGAGGACTGCTCGTATTTTATAAAAGTGAGCTTTGCTCATATTGTAATCTCTTTGAGCATGGAGAAATTACCATGAGCCTGAATTTGCTAACCCTACCCCATCCGAATGGTCGTACGGCGATCGCCGACTACAGCCGGGATCGTTTGGGGTTTATGACTCGCTGTGCCCGTGAATTTGAAGAGATTGTGCCGTTTCAGTTTGGCGATGGGTGGTACTGTTTGTTGACAAATCCAGACCAAATTACGGAGGTCTTAAAAGATCGTCTGCTGTTTGTTAAGGCAAAGGATTTACAGATGCTCCACGGCTTGCTGGGTACTGGTTTACTAACCAGCGAGGGGGATTTTTGGCTCCGGCAGAGACGGTTAGCCCAACCAGTGTTTCACCAGCAGCGCATCCATAGTTACGGTGCCACCATGGTGGACTACACCCAAAGAATGCTGCAAACCTGGCAGGGGGGACAGATCCAGGATGTGCATGAAGCCATGATGCGTCTGACCCTCAACATTGTGATGAAGACACTGTTTGATCAGGATGTCGCCGATGGAGAAGCGAACCACATTGCCCATGCGTTGGATGTCGCCATGTATTGGGCAGATCAGCAGGACGAAGGGGAACCGACCCTCACCCCCGGCAATGTCGGCCCATGGTTTCAGCAAAGCTTGAAGGCGATCACGCGAATCCTGCCCCGATCATTACAGAGCACAGGCATGGAGGATATGGACCGGCAATATCAAGAGGCGATCGCCCTCTTGGATGAAACTGTGTATGCCATGATCCATCATCGCCGTACCCATGGGACTAGCGATCAAGATTTGCTGGGAATGCTGATGCAAATTGAAGATGCCGATGATGGTAGCCGCATGACCGATAAACAACTGCGGGATGAAGTTGCCACTCTGATTCTGGCAGGCCATGAAACCACGGCAAATACGTTGTCCTGGACATGGATGTTGCTGGCCAATCACCCCCATGTGCAGCAAAAACTGGATGCAGAATTGAAAACGGTTTTAGATGGGCGATCGCCAACTGTGGCAGATTTACCGCAGTTAACCTATACCCATTGGATCACCAAAGAAGCCATGCGGCTCTATCCACCTATTACCGAACTAACACGAGAAGCAACCCAGGATTGTGAGATTGGCGGCTACACCATTCCCAAGGGTACAACGCTCATTGCCAGTCAGTGGGTGATGCATCGCCATCCGCGTTACTTTACAGAACCAGAGGTGTTCAACCCAGAGCGATGGGACAATGATTTGGAAAAACAGTTGCCTCGGGGGGTATATTTTCCTTTTGGTGATGGTCCTCGCGTTTGTATTGGCAAAAGCTTTGCCTTAATGGAAGCGGTATTAATTTTGGCGACGATCGCCCAAAAGTTTCACCTTGAACTAATTCCCCATCAAATTATTAAACTACAATCATCCATTACTTTACGCCCTAAAAATGGCATTCAAGTTCTGTTAAAGCAAGTTTGAACGATGCCCTTATCGGAGTCTTTGCTGAGTTCGCTGTCTCTCATTCCGAACACTTGAAATTTCCATTCTTTGATCTGAAGAATTTTTTTATGGGTTTCCTTTGTTTGATTCACTGGGTTTACATTGGGTTACGTTTTTTGCGCTACAAGACTTCTCCCTTACGGACACTGGCGATCGCGTCAATTAAATCACTTTCCACATCTAAAATTCAACGTACTTGCGAAAAAATCCGCTGTATGAAGGCAATCGCCAGAATTGATTTTGTCAGTGTCTATGGGTTGCTCAGTGACCTGCTTTGGTAACAGTCTGCGAGTGCCTTTGGTGCATTAAATTTATCGACAGATAAGTTCTTTTGGAGTGATTTCCTATGCAACTAGCCAAGCAAATGCCTCATTTGGCAATCCATCACCATGCTTAATTCTTCTCTTAGACACCCCAATTTTTGCTGGCTCTGGATTGGACAAACGTTCATTTATTGTGCAAGTCAATTCTGGTTTGTTGCTCTGACCTGGCTAGTTTTACAAAAAACAGGGTCAGGCATTGCCCTGGGCACCGTCCTCATGGCGGCCGCCATCCCCCGGGGCATTTTGATGCTCGTTGGCGGTGCGATTAGCGATCGCTTCCCTCCCAACACCATCGCCGCGCTCGCCACGGTTGCCAACACACTACTCAGCGGCTCCTTAACCCTACTTTTAGCGACTAACACCTTCCACCTCCATGGAATCATCTTAATCTCAGGGCTATTTGGTATCTCAGAAGCCTTTTTATACCCAGCCACCCTCGCCTTATTACCCCGGATTATCCGTAACTCTCGTTTGGCCCAAGCAAATGCCTGGATGCAGGGGAGCGAGCAGATCAGTAATGTATTAGGCCCCGCCCTTGCAGGCATCGTGATCGGGATATTGGGTTTAACCCCTGCCTTTGCTTTGAATGCCACTTTATTTACGATTGGTGCAGGTTGCATCTATCTGGTACGAATTCGTCAGCCCATTATCACGGTTTCTTTAAAACCCCATACCCTTACTCAAGAAATTTGGGAAGGCGTGCGCTATGCGGGTCAGCATCCCGGCATCCGGATCAGTTTGCTGTTGATTGCGATGATTAATTTCGCCATTTTGGGACCGGTCGTTGTTGGTGTTGCTGAACTAGTAACCCTGCGGTTGTGTGGAGATGCCACCACCTTTGGATACTTACAATCCGCTTACGGGGTTGGGGCGTTAGTAGGGGTGTGGATTGCTAGCCAACTAGGTGCCATCAAGCAACTTCAAACCCCTTTGGTGTTTTTGGCAATCTTTTTAGGCACAGGACTGATTGCCCTTGGATTTGTCTCTCAGACTTGGACGGCTGGCACAATTATCCTCTTAATGGGAGTCGGGGGCGGAATTGTTGGTGTACTGGCACTCACCTGGCTACAACAAGAAACGGCGATCGCCATGCAAGGGCGAATGATGAGTCTAGTCATGTTTGCAGCAGTAGCTCTTGATCCCTTTTCCCAAGCAATTTCAGGTGTACTGCTCGATATTAGTTTGACCGGTTTATTTCTGGCCGCTGGGGCCACAATGTTAATCACAGCTCTCGTTGCATTGCTGAACCGAACTGGTGATTGTTCTCCATGAGTTTTAGCCGGTCAGACTTTGCCTCCCATCAGTGACCAGCAAAAACTTTTGACAATCACTAACTTAATGACTGCTCGCGATCACCTACTTTCTCACTCCGATTTGATGGCGATCGCCGGTAAAATTTGGCTATGTTTGACAATCTCTGCAAATTCCTGGCTGAATCATTCTCCGAAGACTATGCCGCCTGGTTGTTGGGGCGACCAATCAAATTGACTAAGCTTAGTCCGACGGAACTTTCCCTAGAGCCAATTCGGGCTGATTCCCTGATTTTGGAACAATCGGAAGACTTGGTTTTACACCTGGAATTCTAAACGGAACCCGACCCCACCATGGGTTTTCGGATGTTGGACTATCGGGTGAGAGTATACCGCCGTTTTCCCCAGAAGACAATGCACCAATTTGTCATCTACTTGAAACGTAGTAGTAATGACTTGGTTTATCAGGATAGTTTTCAGATAGGGGAGACTTTGCACCGTTATCAAGTGATTCGGCTTTGGGAGCAACCATCGGAAGTGTTTCTCCAAAGTCCAGGGCTGTTGCCCCTAGCAGTATTGACGCAGACCTCTGACCCCGCATTAAAATTAAGGGAAGTGGCGACTGTGCTGGAACAGATTGAGGATAATCGAGTTAAGGCCAATCTCATGGCAGCAACTTCAGTTTTTGGAGGAATTCTGCTGGCCCCTGAGCTGATCAAGACAATTTTAAGGAGTGAAATTATGAAGGAATCCGCTGTCTATCAAGAAATTTTAGAGGAAGGTAAAATTGCCGGGAAACTAGAAGGCAGGCTGGAGGCGAAATTAGAAACCATACCCCTATTAAAAAAATTAGGCTTGACCATTACTGAAATTGCCAAGGAGTTAGATATTGATGTTGAACTGGTTAATAAATTCGTTGCTAATCAAAATAATTAAGGGCTGAAATGGTCATTGGACGGAATATCGCTTGACTTATCTTTGGGCGATCTCGCAGAGATCAACTACTCGGTGCGCCATTAAACCCCTAGTAATTTTTGTCGTAGTTCTTGACCATCAGAGCGACCCTAAACGATGAAGACCTCTCGTGATCGGTGGGAGTTTTTAGTTTATCTAACTTAACGGTGAAGTTTTGCGGTGGTAGATAACCTTGAACTCCCACAGATAGCTTTTTTGCCGTCCGCACCAACGTAGTGTTAGGAAGTTAGCAACTGGCAACTCATTTAATACTGGCAAAAACTAATCGCCAGTGTCATAAATTTAAACTTTCTTAATTACTATTTAAGTATATGTACTCATTATGCGTTGCAGATGACCTGTAGTGTATCAACAACTCTACTTATAAACAACACGAAACCGCTCGCAAACTAAAAGCATTTCTGGTGTTGGTTTCTTACCAATTTTAGGCAATACTCGCGAGAAGTACTGCCAATGCTCCTTCTGCCAAGACTCTAAGGAACGTTCATTTTCACCTTCTTCATAGGCAAATTGTGCATCCACTTCATTAAATGAGCAGATCATAATTTCTGTTGTTTCAATAATACAATTTGGATTTCCATTTCCATCCAAAACAATTGTTTTTGTACCTATTTTAGGTAGTTGAATTCCCTCTGCCTCCCATTCCCATAAAGCTGAACAAGTTGCAGTTTTAATTCCCTTCAGAATTAAGCTACTCAGTTCATCTGCCAAAGTAGAAGAGTCACCAAATTGATGCGCCTCATAGCTCTCGTCGCTTAATGTAGTATCTGGAAGCCCTGCTATGTACGTCTGCCAATACTGCCCTAAATTCTCATTTTTCATCGGATTTTATTGAGGAGAGTAACCAATCTTTCTGATTTAATTCAAAGGTTTGCTCAACACACCATTCACCCTTGAATTCTACTTCAACTGAATTCGATAACCTCATCCCCAATCTTTTGAGAAGACGAATAGAGGATTCATTCTGGGAGTCGGTGATGGCAACAATTTTGTTGATATTTCCAAGCTTAAACAAAGAATTTATTAAGGTGGATACCGCTTCTCGCGCATATCCCTTGCTTTGCCACTGCTGATTCAAAGTAAAACCAACTTCCACAGTTGTTAGATTTCCCGTGTAAACTTTTATCCCTATGTCCCCGATGAGCAAGTTGGATTGTTTGTGCGCGATAGCAATTTGAAACCATTCGCCTGGTATCCCAATCTCTGCTGTGTGCATTTCGCTGATAAAGGAACGAGCTTCATCATAGGAAGGTATTGACCAACTTTGGAATCGAGCTACCTGAGGATCTCGACGGTAACAAAGAAACAAATCCAGATCTGGATCAATAAACCGACGTAGAATCAGCCGTTCAGTTATTTGGGGAAGAAAACTCTCTAAAAACAAGCGAACCCTGCTCCTTGTTACTTAACTAAGGCTCAACATCTGCTGGCTAACATAGTACCAGCGAATTTTGTCCTGCCGCTGCATTTGATTTGTTATGCGGCATCCTCAATCACGTTGTATTGGCTTTGCACCAAGCCGTTTTTAAACTGTCGTGTCTGCAGATGATGTAATCTGACATCGTGAGGAAGCGAACCAAAAAGTGGGATTCCTGAGCCTATGAGGATTGGCACTTTAGTGATAATTAATTGCTGAATCAAGCCTTCACTGAGAAACCCTTGAATTGTCTTTCCGCCATCAATGTATAAATGCTGAAATCCACGCTCTGATAGACGATAAACTACTTCGCTTGGAGGCGCGCACATATACTCGACTGTTTTGGCAATTTCGTCAGGAATGTCAATTTTCCGACTACTTAGAACAAATACTGGCTTTTCACCATAGGGCCATGAATCGAATGACAGTGCCAACTCATAAGTATTTCGCCCCATGACAAGAGCATCCACTGAATCAATGAATTCTTGATACCCGTAGTCTTCGCCACCATCGTTGTCTCCTCCACTAGGCAGCCAATCAATACCACCATTGTTCCGTGCGATGAAGCCATCAACACTTGTTGCAATATATACAGTAGTTTTCATACCCTTCCCAATTATGTTGTTGCCCCAGGATTATTGATTATACGGAAACTTAACGATAAAGACCTCTGGCGATCGCCATTAGTTTGTGGCATGGAACCATAAAAAAAGGGACGCCGAAGCCCCCCAGGGAAAACTAGGCAAGAACCGAGACTGAAACTGCCCAGTCAGCGGAAATCAATGCCCCAGAGCCTTTATGTTGGCGATCGCCATGTCAGAAAGATTGGAAAGAAAGCGGTAGCTGTCGAGGTTGCTGTATTTCACTTTGTAGCGACATCTTTACCCGTTGATTGCTTATCTTATGCTCTAGCTATATAATCCACTTTTTGAGTGACAATGACAATCAAAAAGCTATTAAACACTACAATTCTGCTAGGGCTTAGTCTATTCTCAATAAACAACTCGCCCGTAGTTGCTTACCAAGACCGCCTTGGTCTTTCAACTGATAGCACTAGTATTATAGGTCTCAAAGAGACCCTATTCGGCCAAGCAAATTTAAGCAATACCAGAATTCAGGATATGAGCTTCATCGTCGCCGAAGGGCCTCTGAAACCGAATGGATGCCCATATGATTCGCGAAGCGGTGGAGCTAGCAAGGCCCCGGGCGCAGGATCCGTAGAGCTCATAAATCAAGCAGGGTATACCGTGAAATATTCGTTTGCTTACATGCCGGCATCACCCCGAGAAATAGTGTTGGGAGGAGTAAAAGTTCCGGTGCCGGAGGCAACTAATGGAACTCTAGTTGGTGCCAATGCAATATGGAGCAGAAAGACTTTTGGCATACCGGAAGAAACAGCCAACAATATTGTTATCAAGGTGATTCCTGTTGGCAAGACTGAACCAGTCATCGACTTGAGCTTTCATCCTTGTGACCGAGTTTGCTTATATACCCATGGGACAATATTCAATCCAAGCTACACCCGAAAGCCCGCTAAGCACACCAATACGGGCAGATCGATGGCGTATACATGTGAGTAACTTGACCTAGTTTTGTGTAAGTTTTGAAGTAGTCTTGACTTGCCCTCTGAAATTTTAGTCCCTTGGCCGGGGGGTAAAGAGGGTATCGAACATATAATCACAGCATTCCCAGGGATGCTGCGGAGGATCTTGTCTTAGAATCTCTAGTCCTACCCTCTATCGCTGGATTCCAACTTCTTCTCTTTCCTAGTCTAGTTCTGCTACCCCTATATTTAGATACGCAGCCAAATGCTGAAACCTTTTATTTGTAAGCTTTCTTATTGCTGATTTTTGCTTAGCGTACGTTTTTTCTTTTTCTGTTGCGACCCCATCGCCGTAAACCCTCAGTAAAACTTGGCGATCGCCTATATCTTCAATGCACGGTGGGTAATCCACAGTAATTTAATGACTGCCCGTGATCGCCTACTTTCCCTACTCTGATTTGATGGCGATCGCCGGTAAAATTTGGCTATGTTTGACAATCTCTGCAAATTCCTCGCTGAATCATTTTCCGAAGACTATGCCGCTTGGTTGTTAGGACGACCAATCAAATTGACCAAGCTCAGTCCGACGGAACTATCCCTGGAGCCAATTCGGGCTGACTCTCTGATTTTGGAACAATCGGAAGACTTAGTGTTACATCTGGAATTCCAAACGGAGCCTGACCCCACCATGGGCTTTCGGATGCTGGACTATCGGGTGAGGGTTTATCGCCGTTTTCCCCAGAAGACAATGCACCAATTTGTTATTTATCTGAAACCCAGTAGTAATGACTTGGTTTATCAGGATAGTTTTCAAGTGGGGGAGACTGTCCATCGTTATCAAGTGATTCGGCTCTGGGAGCAACCATCGGAAACATTTCTCCAAAGTCCAGGGCTGTTACCCCTAGCGGTATTGACGCAGACCTCTGACCCGGCATTAAAATTGAGGGAAGTGGCGACTGCACTAGATCAGATTGAGGATAATCGAGTTAAGGCAAATCTCATGGCGGCAACCTCAGTTTTTGGAGGAATTCTGCTGGCCCCTGAGCTGATAAAGACAATTTTAAGGAGTGAAATTATGAAGGAATCCGCTGTTTATCAAGAAATTCTAGAAGAAGGTAAAATTGCCGGGAAACTGGAGGGTCGGCTGGAGGGAAAACTAGAAGGTAGGCTGGAGGCGAAACTAGAAACCATACCCCTGCTGAAGAAATTGGGCCTTACAATTGTCGAAATTGCTAAGGAGCTAGATATTGACGTTGAATTGGTTAATCGGTTTGTTGCTAACCAGAACAATTAAGGGTTGATAGGGTTAATGGCGATCGCCTCCCAATGGCTGGATAAAAAAATTCAACAATGACAGTGTATATGCTATCATTATCTTTGTGAATAATCAAATTGTCATTGACACCAGTATTTTTGTGAGTGCTCTGATTGGTGCTGACGGGCCGAGTCGGAAACTGATTAGGTATTGTTTGTTGGGGCAGTATCAACCACTGATAGGAAATACTTTATTTGCCGAGTATGAAGCTGTAATGGGACGTAAGGAGATTATTGACCAATGTGTTTTGAGCCAGACTGAGGTTGTTAGTTTACTAGAGGCTTTGATGTCAGTTTGTGAGTGGATTAATATTTACTATCTGTGGCGACCCAATTTAAGGGATGAGGGAGATAATCATTTGATTGAGTTAGCAATCTCTGGTAATGCCCACTATATTGCAACCAACAATGTCAAAGATTTTCAAGGAACAGAGTTAATTTTTCCTCACTTGTCAATTTTGAAACCAGAGCATTTACTAAGAGGCTAAACCATGGGTACTTTAACTATACGGATGCCGGATGATAAACACTCCAGACTTAAGCAGCTTGCGGAGTCTAGGGGAATTAGTGTGAATAAGTTAGTTGAGGAGCTTTCAACCATTGCTCTGACTGAATTTGATGCTTATAATCGTTTTCGGTTAATGGCGGCCCGGGGTAGTGTAACTGAGGGTTTAAGGCTTTTGGATAAGTTAGATGGATTAAGTTAAACCCCTAGTAAAATTTGGCGATCGCCTACAAAATCCTCAATGCACGGTGGTAATCCACGGTGCCATCAAATATGAATCCCACAGAAAGACGGGCTTTAGCCGGGCGGACTCCAGTTTTCATTGGTGACCAGCAAAGACTTCCGGCGATCGTTATTTCCCTAGCCTATAGGGGTCAGACCTCTTAAATGCCGTTCGTTTAGGCAATTTCGGCGATTTGGGTACAACAGTGGTGCAATTTACCGATAAAGATGATCATTTATTATTAATGTTGCCAGTTTTGGGATCACCCCTAAAAATCATTAGTAATCAGCAAAACGTTTATGTGATTCAGTCGGAACAATTTCAAGCGTGGGGCAAAGACGGCCCAGGGGATTTATTAGTTGAATTATCCTCCCAGGAATGGCTACGGACTTTTATTGGCTAAAGGATTCCCCCGCTAAACATTTTTCCCTGCAATTCCCCCAAAGCTGAGTACAGTAAGAAATAAGTCCCTACCCTAGAGGTAAACAATGGACACAACAATGACAGTGGGTTTCTATCTCGGCGATCGCCTGCGGGCCTTTAATGTCAGCCATATCTTTGGGGTGCCGGGGGATTATGTGCTGGGGCTGATGGATGAATTGATTAATAGTCCTGTGGAATTAGTCTGTACCTGTAATGAGTTGAATGCGGGTTATGCGGCGGATGCCTATGGCCGGGTACGGGGTATGGGGGCAGTGTGTGTAACCTATGGCGTCGGGGCGTTTAGTTTAATCAATGCCGTAGTGGGAGCCTACGCTGAACGGGTGCCGTTGGTGGTGATTAGTGGTGCTCCGAGTCGGGCCAATCGTCGCTCCCATCTGATGTTGCACCATACGACGGGGGATTTGAATTTACAGTACAAAATTCTAGAGAAAGCCACGGTGATGGCAGTGGTAATCAATGATGTGAACCAAGCCGCCCAACAAATCGATCAAGCCCTGGCGGCCTGCGCCCATTATCGTCGTCCCGTTTACATTGAAATTCCCACGGATATTGCCCAGCAACCCTGTCCAGTTTCTGCTGCTCCCCCAGCGTTCGCTGAAACGTTAACTGATGTCGATGCCTGCGCTGAAGCGGTTCAAGAGGCGATCGCCCTGTTAAGTCAGGCCAAGTCCCCTGTGATTTTAGCCGGGGTGGAATTTCATCGTTTTGACCTCGAAGATAAATTATTAAAACTCCTAGAAATTACGGGTTTTCCCATCGCTACTACGTTATTGGGTAAATCCTGTATTGCCGAAACCCATTCCCAATTTATCGGCACCTATGTTGGCGCTCTGAGTCGTCAAGCCGTCCATGAAACCGTAGAAAAAGCAGATTGTGTGCTTTGTTTAGGGGCGATTATGTCCGACATGAATTTGGGGGTTTACACCGCCAAACTCGAAGAACAACGCTTAATTAATGCCAATTCTGAAAAGGTCAAAATTAAACATCACTATTATCAACCAGTTTATTTAGGGAATTTTTTGGACGGACTTTGTCAACAGTGGCATAACTCCCCTCGCCAGAATTTAGACATTATCCCTGCCGCTTCTTTATTGTCAGAACCCCTCGCCCCCACTGCCAAGCAAAAATTAACCAATGCCTATTTTTACAAACGACTCAATCATTTTTTAACGGAGATGACAGATCCCCAATTAGTCATTTCTGATACGGGGGATGCCATTGTGGCTACGATGGATTTGATCATGCCCCAGGCCGCCGAATTTATTGGGCAAGCCTTCTACCTTTCCATTGGCTATTCCATTCCCGCTTGTTTAGGGGCCAGCTTGGCCGCCACGGAGCGACGGGCGATCGCCATTGTGGGGGACGGGGCCTTCCAGATGACGGCCCAGGAATTATCCACCATTATTCGCCACCGGTTACACCCGATTATTTTCCTGATGAATAACGATGGCTACACCATTGAACGAGTCATTCAAGACAATGTTTACAACGACCTACAACCGTGGAAATATCATCAATTACCCCAGGTGTTTGGCGACTGTTGGAGTTGTGAAGTCCGCACGGAAACTGAGTTGGAAATAGCCCTAGAAAAAGCCTGTCACCATCTCTCTTCCCCAACCTTTATTGAAGTGCATCTAGATCGCTTTGATTGTTCCCAGGGGTTAAAACGATTAGGGGCGGCTTTGAAATCCATGAATAGTCATTAAAACAGAATAATTAGTAATAATTCTAATTCCTTGAGAGGCGGTTTCGGCACAATTCCCTTAGCCACCGCTGATCTGGGCTTTGTAACCCTGCTTGAGCAAATAGGGGTCACGCCATGGAGTTCCCCGCAAGCAAGGTTTAGGGTTGTTCTTTCGGTGTTGAGCAATGATTTTTCCCCGCCACTATACTGGGAAACCCTGTGGATTGAGGGAATATCAACTTTCAGACCTATCGAGCTTTCAACTGGCGATCGCCATTAAACCCTAGTAAAACTTGGCGATCGCCTATATCTTCAATGCACGGTGGGTAATCCACAGTAATTTAATGACTGCCCGTGATCGCCTACTTTCCCTACTCTGATTTGATGGCGATCGCCGGTAAAATTTGGCTATGTTTGACAATCTCTGCAAATTCCTCGCTGAATCATTTTCCGAAGACTATGCCGCTTGGTTGTTAGGACGACCAATCAAATTGACCAAGCTCAGTCCGACGGAACTATCCCTGGAGCCAATTCGGGCTGACTCTCTGATTTTGGAACAATCGGAAGACTTAGTGTTACATCTGGAATTCCAAACGGAGCCTGACCCCACCATGGGCTTTCGGATGCTGGACTATCGGGTGAGGGTTTATCGCCGTTTTCCCCAGAAGACAATGCACCAATTTGTTATTTATCTGAAACCCAGTAGTAATGACTTGGTTTATCAGGATAGTTTTCAAGTGGGGGAGACTGTCCATCGTTATCAAGTGATTCGGCTCTGGGAGCAACCATCGGAAACATTTCTCCAAAGTCCAGGGCTGTTACCCCTAGCGGTATTGACGCAGACCTCTGACCCGGCATTAAAATTGAGGGAAGTGGCGACTGCACTAGATCAGATTGAGGATAATCGAGTTAAGGCAAATCTCATGGCGGCAACCTCAGTTTTTGGAGGAATTTTGCTGGCCCCTGAATTTATTAGAACAATTTTAAGGAGTGAAATTATGAAGGAATCCGCTGTCTATCAAGAAATCTTACGGGAAGGGGAACAGCGGGGCTTACTCAAGGGCAAACTGGAAACCATACCCCTGTTGAAAAAATTGGGCCTTACAATTGCCGAAATTGCTAAGGAGTTAGACATTGACGTTGAACTGGTTAATCGGTTTGTTGCTAACCAGAACAATTAAGGGTTGAAATGGCCATTGGACAGAATATGGCTTGACTGATCTTTTGGCGATCGCCTTTAAACCCCTAGTAAAATTTGACTGAATAGGGGTTATTATGGAAAACGGACAAAACTGTACGCTAAGCCTAAAACCCTTGCTAAATATAGGTTTCAGCCCCACTGTGAAGGATTTTACATTTATCTCGGCATCGCCATTAACCCCTAGTAAAACTTATTGATCGCCTAAAACATCCTCAATCCACGGTGCCATCAAATATAGACCCCACAGAAAGCCGGGCTTTCCTGCCCATCAGTAACCAACAAGAACTTCTGACGATCACCATTAACCCCTAGTAAATTTTGCCTGAATAGGGGTTATTACAGAAAAGGGAAAAAAACAGACGCTAAGCCTAGAATCTTTGCTACATATAGCTTTTAGCCCCAGGTGAATGTTTTACATTTATCTCGGCATGGGCGGGAACTGCTTGCTAAATCTGTAATAGGCGATCGCCGGTAAAATTTGGGTATGTTTGATAATCTGTGCAAATTTCTGGCTGAATCATTTTCTGAAGACTATGCCGCCTGGTTGTTGGGACGACCAATCAAATTGACCAAGCTTAGTCCGACGGAACTTTCCCTGGAACCAATTCGGGCTGACTCCCTGATTTTGGAGCAATCGGAAGACTTGGTTTTGCATCTGGAATTTCAAACGGAACCTGACCCCACCATGGGCTTTCGGATGCTGGACTATCGGGTGAGGGTATATCGCCGTTTTCCCCAGAAGACGATGCACCAATTCGTTATTTATCTAAAACGTAGTAATAATGACTTGGTTTATCAAGATAGTTTTCGGGTGGGGGAGACTCTGCACCGTTATCAAGCGATCCGGCTCTGGGAGCAACCATCGGAAGTATTTCTCCAAAGTCCAGGGCTATTGCCCCTGGCGGTATTGACCCAAACCTCTGACCCCGCATTAAAATTAAGGGAAGTGGCGACTGTGCTGGATCAGATTGAGGATAATCGAGTTAAGGCAAATCTCATGGCCGCAACCTCAGTTTTTGGAGGAATTCTGCTGGCCCCTGACATTATTAAGACAATTTTAAGGAGTGAAATCATGCAGGAATCCGCAGTCTATCAAGAAATCTTACGGGAAGGGGAACAACGAGGTTTACTCAAAGGCAAACTGGAGGGGAAATTGGAAACCATACCCCTGTTGAAAAAATTAGGTCTTACAATTGCCGAAATTGCCAAGGAGTTAGACATTGATGTTGAACTGGTTAATCGGTTTGTTGCTAACCAGAACAATTAAGGGTTGAAATGGTCATTGACCGGAATATGACTTGACTGAATCTTTTGGCGATCGCCAGTAAACCCCTAGTAAAACTTGGTGATCGGCTACACTCCCAATGCACGGTGGTAATCCACGGTGCCATCAAATATAGACCCCACAAAAAGACGGGCTTTAGCCGGGCGGACTTTGCCTCCCACCAGTAACCGGCAAGAATTTTTGGCGATCGCCATGATGGATAAGCCCAAGACGGCATACAAGGGACAACCACTGTAGAGTTCCCCACAAGCAAGGTTTAGGGTTGTTCCTTCGGTGTTGAGTAATGATTTTTCCCCGCCACAATACTGGTAAACCCTGTGAAATGGGAATGCAGCGATGCTCTGTCGAAATTCCGTGTTTACTTTTTGTAAAATTTTGATAGAATCTGCGAGAATTTAGTTATCTTAAGAGCAAGAAAAATGTTTGTAGGGTTAGGTCACACATGAAGGGAGAGGTACTAAAACGCCTATTCCGCGCTGTTGCCGGTGATGATTCACAGGCAGTACAGAACATGCTGTCAATCGTAGTAGAAGAAGAACGCAAGTTAGGACACACTAATCTTGCCAGTCAACTTGAAAGTATTCTGCGGAAAAAAACTAATCCTGTCAAATCTGAAAATTCATCATTAAACCCCACACGAGAAAGTACTTCAAAGTTTTTGGAGAGAGCCGCGTCTAAAGAATCCGACAGACAGTCTCTCACTCTCCTGTCGAGTAAACATAGGTTCAACCATCCGTTTATTGTTACGATTCCTCGTGATAATTTGCGGCATCATATGATTCTTGCTGATGCCGTAGAAACACGATTTCGCCGTATTGAACGGGAATATGCTGCTCGTGATCGACTTGCCCATCATGGGTTGCGCTATCGCCAAAAGATTTTGCTTTACGGTTCTCCAGGGTGCGGCAAAACGATGGGAGCCGAACGTATTGCTTGGAATACAGGTTTAACTTTGGTCAAAGTTCGCTTCGATGCAATGGTATCTTCCTATTTAGGAGAAACTGCTACTAACCTACGCGAAGTATTTGAGACTGCTGCTGCATTTCCATGTTTGCTCTTTATTGATGAATGTGATGCATTGGCAAAATCTCGTGAAGATAGTCAGGAAGTTGGTGAAATTAAACGGGTAGTTAATACGTTCCTTCAGCTACTTGACGAGTATGAAGTCTCAAATGGGTTACTTGTTGCTGCAACTAATCTAACTAAATTTTTAGATGAAGCTGTATGGCGAAGATTTGATGATGCTATTGAAGTACCAAAGCCGACAAAGCGGGAAATTGAAGTTATCTTAAAACAGACACTCTCTTCGGTTGAGGTTGGGTCAATTGATTGGAACTCGATTATACAAAAGATGCTCAATTTCTCGGCTGCACAGGTGGTCAGGGTTGCTCAAGATGCGGCGAAGCGTGCCATTCTAGATCGAGAAGAGTTAGTCATTCAAGAACATTTAGAAGAATCAATTCAAGACGTTTTAGCTTCTCATGTCTGAGCCATCGAAACAATTCAAACATATTCAACTAAGACTGTCAAACATAGGAACTGCGTTTTTAGATCCTCGGAAGCGACCTTATCCGTCTGATCGATCCTTTGCGAATAAGGGCAATCGTGGCGGACACGGTGGAAGACTCAGGTCTTCCGTATCCTCCATTATTTCTGATTGGAAAGATACTCTTGAAAAACGCCAGCAAGTAGGAATGCCGGACATTCAAAATGTCCCTTCATTTATACTTCAAGTAGATCCAAAATCATTTGATGCAGACGACTTAAGAAAGTTTAATATTGAAGTAATTCTTGAATTAGAAGATGGTTATATTCTTGGCGCTTCGGCTGATGCTGAGTTGACTAAACTCCAGGAAAAGATTCAGAAGTTTATTGCTGAAGAACATGGTGGAGGAAAAGTCGCTGAGATCTGGGAAATTCTAGAAGGTAAGTTTAAGCGCCTGGAATACATTCTGTCGCCAGATTTGCTTGCTCGATGGGATCAGATTCTAGATGATCACATTTACACAGTTGATATCAGCATTGCCTGTGTAGGTCTCAATTTTAAATTTTCAGACTATCCACGCCAACAAGAGAATGAAGACCCTGAGAGATACGCTCGTAAGGTTGCTAGGTGGACTGATAGACGTGACCAAACTTTGCAGGAATGGGAAAGGCTACAACTTGATAGAGAAAATGATTTTGAAGACTTCGTAAGAAAGCTTGATGGAACATTCCTTTTGCTTGGTGATCATGATGATCGCTCCCATCTTGCACTTTTGCCCGATAGTTTCTCTAGTCGCATTCAGATTTCTGGCAAGGGCTTGAAAGATTTAGTTGCCAATTATCCCTACGTTTTTGAGGTTAGCGAACCAGATCAAATAGCTGAACCATTAACAGATCGTACTATAGTGGCAAGTGATCAACCTTCATTTACACTTGATCCGCCATCACCATTAGCTCCAAAGGTCTGCATCATTGATAGTGGCATCCAAGAAAGCCATCGTTTCTTGCGTGTTGCCGTAGATAGTAGCAATTCGCGATCATGGGTTCCTAATGAGGCTGATCAAAAAGTGGATCGTGTATCAGGTGGTGGGCATGGTACACGAGTCGCTGGAGCAGTTTTATATCCTCAAGGAGTTCCACGTACTGGTCGGCAAACAGCAATCTGTTGGCTTCAAAACGCTAGGGTTTTAGGACAGGATTGCAGATTTCCTGACAGATTATACATACCAGAAGTTTTAAACGACATCGTAGATTTCTATCATTCTCAAACAAGTACTCGCATCTTTAATCACTCAATTAATAGTTCAGCCCCTTGTCGAAGGACTTACATGAGTGCTTGGGCTGCTGAAATAGATTACCTTGCTTGGCAAAAAGACATTCTTTTTATTGTTTCAGCCGGAAACCTCCCTACTGTTCGACTTCCAGGACTGAGTATTACTCGCAAGGCTCTCACAGAGCACTTTGAGGAAGGGTGTGCATATCCAGATTTTTTACTAAAGGATTCGTCTCGGATCGCTAATCCTGCCCAAAGCTTTCAAGCTTTAACTGTAGGATCGATCGCTCACTGTACCTATAATCGTCCACCGAGTACTTCTGTGGCATTACAAGACTATCCCTCAGCATTTTCCTGCACAGGCTATGGCATTTGGGATTCGATAAAGCCTGAAGTCGTTGAGTATGGCGGAGATCTAGTCAAAGACGAGGGGAATCCGCCTAGCTTTTCTACACCTACGGATGTTTGCCCCGAGTTAGTAAGGACGACGATAGGGGGAGCGCCAGCAGTTGCAGCGGATAATATTGGCACTTCCTTTGCAGCGCCTAAAGTGACTCATATTGCAGCAGCCTTGGCATCTAATTTCCCACAGGAAAGTTGCTTGCTCTATAAAGCTTTGATTGTGCAATCAGCAAGATTACCTGCATGGGCTAATGATGAACCTGATCTTTCCTCAGCTATCCGTATGATGGGATACGGTTTGCCTAATCTTGAGCGTGCACTTGGTAATGCACCTAATCGTGTGACATTGATTACTAATGGGGATAGTCTAATCCAAGCGCGACAAGCACATATTTATCAAGTAATCATTCCAGAAGAACTGCAATCTCCAGCAGAAGCTTTTGATATTCTTATTGAGATTACACTTTCTTATAAAGCTGAACCACGTCGAACACGGCGTAATAAACGCAAATATTTATCTACTTGGTTACATTGGGAATGTAGTCAAAAAGAAGAATCACCAGATAGATTTTTAGCTAGGGTTCTTGAAAAATACGAAGCTTCTGAGGATCAGGAAGATGGATCTGGATTATTCGACTGGACACTTGGACAGCAGAAAAATCATAATAGACGGGTAAAAAATACTTCTAGAGGAGTTGGGGCAATTCAGAAAGATTGGGCAGTAGTCAAATCTTTCGACTTGCGAAACACTTTCTGTATAGCAGTTGTAGCTCATAAAGGCTGGAATAATGATTTAACGGCTCAAGTGCCTTATGCTCTAGCTGTTAGTTTTGAAATCATAAATTCGGAAGTTTCTATTTATAATTCATTTGTCCGAGCTCAATCTTCATTACAAGTGCAACAGCAAGTGCAAGTGAGTACCTGATAAATTTATTGAAAATCTGGCAATTATAAACGTCAAAGCTGAAATTGATGAACAAATAAAGCAAGAAAAAAAGCCATAAATCGGTAACAAAAAGAGCCTTGACAAAAAGAGAGGGACATATAAAATAGCCCCACTCAATGACACTCCCTGCAATTATGAAATACAAAATACTTCCCAGTCTAGCCTTAGCTGCACTGGGCATAACTTCAATGGCCCCTAGTGCCTTTGCCAATCCAACGGTGGGGCGCGAAACCCGCACAGGAGACATATACGTTTCCGGTTTAGGTAGTTATCAATCCATCAAAGGTGAATATTCATCCCTTCCCAGATCTACGAATAAAAACGCCAACGAGTGCGGTGTGATCAAACTAAGTGGTTCCTCCGCCAGCTTGCCCATAAATGCCGGGGATACTTTCAAACTAAATGGAGGTGCGGACATTGCCTTTAACTCTTTGGTGGTGGAAGCAGAGCCAAAATGTTCCAACGGTGTGTTGGTGGGTAATCCTACTCCATCCGCCACCCTGAAAGACTCCAACGGTAACGTTTACTTCACCGGCCTGACCCCCTACAGCTCCAACGTGGTCACCTACAACAATGCCCCTACCCTGCGGAGTGTGAAGGCCTCCACCTGTGGCACAGCCCGGTTCTCCAACTCCGGCAAATACGTGGTGACCTCCGGCTCTTTGACCATCACTGATTCCGCCACGGGGTCAACCATCGTGACCATTCCCGATGTGGGAGCCATGACCGCCGTTTCCGGTGGGCCGATCTGCCGTAATGGTGCCACCTTCACCACCGCTGACTGGCCATCTCCCTAAATCCGTTTGCCCAGCACTGCTCACTCATTGGGGATCTTAGTCCCCTTTTTTTCTATGAAATTGTTACTTGCTTTAACGTTGGGGTTCTTCTATGTTCTTCCTATCCTTGCCCAAGCCCCTGAAATGCCGGAAGAACCTGCCCCATTGGAAGACACAACTATGGAGCCGATGCCTGATATTACTCTGCCTCCTGAGCCTCCAATCCCCAGTGGTAAGGGCCCAAACTGAAGAAAATCCCCATGATTCCCTCAGTCTTTACGACAACTATGACGACGGTGCGGAGGTGATCACCTTCACCGGCTTGGAACCCCATACCTACTATGAATTTATTGACCGGGGTGGGGGTTACATTGCCAAGGCCACCACCAACCATTGCAGTATGATGACCGTCAAAGTGCCGAAGCAATACCCCTTGGCCAGTCAGCCCTACAGTGGCCATGACAGTGGCATTTGGAACACAGGTAAATTAGTGAACGGCACAGCTTTCTTTTGGCGGAACCGACCGGATTGGGACAACATAGTTGCGGCTGGCACTGGGGCTGATATGACTCTGCCCGACCACCAGATTAATTGCGCTTACATTGTGGGACGATTTTCTTGGTTTGCCAAACTGAAAGACAACGTACTGATTTTCTACGCCGCCGACCGGGATATTCCCCCCAACTCAACTTTTTTTGTGCGCTTAGATGGGGGTGGCCCAGTGCCATGGAAATTCAGCCAAAGGAAGAAATCTAACGCCTGTGGCCATGTGGCTTTCAAATATTACTGGAGATTAACCGCCAGCACGAAAAAGCCTGGTTATGACCTGGACTATGCCGATGGCTTTGAACTGCGTAAAAATAACGTCTTGGTGAGAAACTATAACTGGGCAGATTGGTATAGATGGACGCCCCGCCCTATTTGTAGCAAGGGCAGATCCTACCTGACCGATAATGACATTCAGTATGACTAATCCTCCCCGATGCCCAGCACCAGCAATTTAACCTGTACCACCTGATTTCTGAGCCGTGACCATTCCCGAAAAGTTGCGGCTTTTTGCCGGTCATAACTACTCAGTTGGGCCAAATAGCGTTCACTGTCCCCTTCCCCAAATCGGTAGGAAACCCTGGCAATTTCGAGGCGTTGCTTATCCCGTTTGGCGATCGCCTGCTCAATTTGGAAAGCCCGGGCCAATTCCTCCAGTTTGAGGATTTCCACTGTTACCTGTTCCCGGAGTTTTTGCTGTAATTCCGCCTTATTGCGTTGTAGTTCGGCAATTTTGATTTGAATATCCCCAATGGCGATCGCCCGTTGTTGCTGGGAGTCGTTGCCGGCGTATTGTGACCAGTTGAACAAAGAACCCAAACCCTGGCCCAGAAAAGCGGCTGCTACATTGCCAAGGATGAGGCGGAAGGGATTATTAACCGGAGATTCCACCCCATTGCTGACGGGCCCCAGGGTGGAATAGAGAAAGACCTGGAGGAAAGGGGAAAAATTAGAGATGGCAATGGAGTCCAAATTCTTTTGCCTGGCCTCTTCCACAGCGGCGATACTCTCATCAATTTTGTCCTGGAGGTCTGCCAATAATCGAGAATTTTGGATGGCAGTATTTTGTAGTTGGTTAACACAGGATTCCGTCGCCACACTACAGGGCAAGTCCCCCAGCATTTGTGACCAAACATCTTCACTGATTTTTTTATCCACCAGGTCGTCCAGTTCAGGGTCAAGGAAAGGATTGGGTTGCCCCTGGGGGTCTTCCATTAACTCCGGGTCATCCTCACTGCCAATTTCCAGCAGATCTGGTTCCTCAATTTCCCCATCTTCCTCGTCAGTTAGTTGGGCTAGGGCCGGTGGTGTCCAGGTAAAGGGTAACGGCCAGCTTGCCGTCGGTTTGGCGGTCAAACTTAATGCGGCGAATAGTGCCAGAGTAAGGGCTTTTGACTTGAACGATGCCATTTAACTTTTCCTCCACAGCGGACAATTGCTCCCTTAGTTGGGCCAACTTGAACTCCCGGTCTAGTTTTTGATTGGCCACATTGATGGCCACCTGATTTTCTTCCTCTGCTCGGCGGGAAATGGTGATGCGGTGGTTATATTCCGCCAGTTCTCGGTTCTCCTTGGCGGCCCGTAACCTGGACTGGGCCTGTTCTAGTTCCCCCCGGGCAATGGAGACCTTACTTTGTAGATCAGTGAGTTCCTTGCGCCGGTCTGTTTCCACCTGAAAATATTCCGCTTGGAAGAATTTATACTCCGCTTCCTTGCCCTCCAGGGTTGTTTTGGCTTGTCGTAGCTTCTCGGTTTCGTGGGTCAACATCTCCGGCGGCAAACCCCGCAGGCCATTGACCGCATCAAGCTTGCGTTGCTGTAACTCAAAAGCCCGGTGGGCCGCTTCCACATCGGCCAGGGAACGCTCCACCTTAGCCTTGGCAGAAATGAATGGGTCAGCCTCGATCGCCGTGGCTAGATTCCGTTGGGCTTGGGCCAGCTTAATTTCCGCTAATTGAATGGCCGTTTCTTCCACGGTGTAGGAAATGGGGGGCAGTTCCCGCAGGGCTGGGGCCGGTTGTAGTAGGGGGACTAATTGACCTTCCACATTGGCGATCGCCAGCAGTCTTTCCCGTTTATCTCTTTCCAGTCGGGAGCGTTCCGCTTCTTTGTCCGATAACACCTGTCCCCGGTTGACTGTATCCCCTTCCCGCACCTTCAGTTCCGTGGGGTCGCCTAGGGTGAGGTTAATCTTGAGCCGGTTGGGGGTGCTTAATGGGTCACCACTTTGCCCTGGTGAGGATGTGATGGAAGACTGAGCCTGCAATGAACCCACCACCATCGACCCTAAAATTAAAGACAATAATAGTACGCGCCAGTTCATAGCATTTTGTCCTCCCTAAGAATCAAAAAGGCCAGGAGCAGGCAAGTGGCAAGGGTTTGCACACCAACGAAGGAAAGAATAATCAAAGAACTAATCATGGTGTATTCCTTTGGTAAAAGGGGACAATGTTAACTTTGTTGGCATTTTTACCAAAACGTACTAAGGATTCCAGGGGATTCAAGCTGGCGATCGCCTCCTCGGAAAACCTGAAGGTACGGGCAGTGACGGGTAACTCAGAGGAATCAACCGGAAGAATCAACTTAGTGAACGTATTGGTCAGCACATCCTTGGAAATATGACGGGAAGACTGGGAAGCCACCCACAGACCCAGCCCATACTTCCGGCCGTCCGCCGCAATTCTGTCCAACGCTTTGGAATGGCCTAATTCCTTGGCTTCATCTATGAACAAGACCGTTTTCGGGGTGGGAATGCCATGCTCCCCAGATAACCGATGGTCATTCATTAACTGTTGAGCTAACGCATCCCCGGCGATCGCCTGTAATTGGGGGGGAAGTTTGGACAGGTTCCAACGGGTGAGGGTTTGGTTCAGGGGCTGGGTTTTGTTGAAAATGCCGTACTCAAAAATGGTGGATAACTTCAGCCTCAGTTTTTCCGCTTCCTTATCTTCCCCGGCCATTTCCTCCAGCAAAGCTTCCAGGTCACTAAAATTTGGTGGCACTTTTAACCAACTTTCATGGGACTCCTGGGAGATACCCCGACGGAAGTAACAATGCTTGAAGCAGTCCAATAGTTTTGCTTCCTGATTGGCCCCCAAGGTTAGGGTCTTTTTGAACAGCATGGCCAGCTCAATGGCCCGGAGGTTAGGGCCACCCCCTTCTTGGTCAAGGTTCAACCGCATGGGGTTAATGCCAGCATTGCTTTTCATGTTGACGTGGTAACAAGTCTCCCCCGGCAATTCCTGATCTCCGTGGAAGTCAATGATGACAACGTTTGCTAACCTACTCACTTCCCAGGCGATCGCCTTCAGGGTTTGGGTTTTGCCGGCCCCGGAACCGCCAATTATGCACCCGTGGGGATTGGCCACTGTGGCGGGGTTCCAATAAATCTGGTCACCGATTAACACCCCTTCCTGCTTGGTGGGGAAAATATTACTAGGGGTTTGAGTATGGGTCAGTCGGTTGAGTTGGGGACGTTTGCTGGGGGAAAAAGTCATGGCAGTTATTAGGGGTTAGTGTTGGTGAGTTGAGAATCCCCCCTGGCCCCCCTTATCAAGGGGGGAACTGGATTTGAAGTCCCCCTTCCAAAGGGGGATTTAGGGGGATATTAAATTTGGGATATTGGCCAATTAGCGTTTTTCAATGGTTTTGATAGTGACCGACCCCCTAACGTATTGGTCTTGGAGGAGGTGGATCGCCGTTTCGATGGGGGCATGGTCGAGGGTGACAAATCCTCCGGCCTGGCGGATGGGGGCAAAGGCAAAGGCGGACTGTTCCAGCCTTAAAACACTGGGGTCATCAATAGTGAGCTGGCCACTGAGAAAAGTCATGGGTTGGATGTAGTCTTCCAGCAGGTCGGGCGGTTCATCATCGAGGTAAATGGTGTCAGTGGTAATCACTGCGGGTTCCCCTTCCCGGCCTCGAATGCGATTAACAATGATCGTGCTGTCCGCTTCGGTGCCCACTTTCACCACCTGGTCATCCTGAAGTACCAGAAAGCCCTCGCCGTTGGTGGCAATTATCGGGGCCTCTTCTTTGATTGGCGCACGATTCCCGGCCCAAACTCCCTCATACTCGGCATAAATTATCTGGTTACCCCCCTTGCGGTTGTACAGTTCCGTCACTCCACTGGGGGCGGCAATCAGGACATTGAAGTTTTTCACCAAACCGCCCGTGTTATTGAGTTGAAAAGTCCAAACGGCGATCGCCACCACGAAGACCATCAACCAATATTCAGCAGCACTGCCGGTGGAAATTCTTAAGTTACGGTTCCCAGGACAAACACAGCGCACCCCCAACGGGTAAAACATTTCCACCCCGGATTTGGTGAAACAGTCCAAGAACCAACCGGCGAAGTAACCGATATTCAGGGCATGGACAATTACTAGGGGAATGGCGGGGATAGCAAACCAAAGGCCATAGGAAACCATTGCCAAGGTGAAACTGGCCAATAAGGAATGGGTGGCACTGCGATGGGAAAATCTTTGCTCCAGGGGTCGAGAAATAAACGGTAATATCCGACCGGCGGGACTGGTGCTGATGTCAATGTCCGGCAATAGACTGGCGATCGCCCCAATCAGAATGGGAACCGGGTTGGTGGTTTGGACTGCCATGCCGACGGAAGCCGCTCCTACTAAGAGGTGAGTAATGGTGAGCATCAGTTGCTAATCCTCCTTGATTCCTTCGGTAGGTAGTAGGAAAGTCGGGCTACCCCTAGGAAAATCGCTCCCCCAATGCCCGCCAAAATATAGAGGGATTGATTTCCCGTCCCCAGGCCAATGAAGCGATAGCAGATAAAGACAATGCCCACCAGGAGCAGTAATGGGGTGATGTCAAAGTATCTGCCATGGTCACCCGCTTCGTTTTGGATGCCCAAAAAACCCTCCTCGATGGCCCGCTTGGCCAACATGGGATTGCCCCCGGCCCGGCTTTGGAGCTTGGCAATTTGATGGGGCTTTAAATCTGACCCCAGGTTAATGGCCTCTTTTTCCATCAAGTCTCGGATCTGATATTCCGCCAGGGGTTTGAGTTCAATCCTGGGGACATAAATAAACAGGTCAGTGCGGGGGGGATTGGTGGCCGCCAACAGAATGGGAACCCCCACATCCTTGAGCTTCTTGAGCCAAAGCCGAAATTTGACTTCCAGGTAATGGGCATCGTCAAAGATCAGCACCGCCCGATTAACGCTGAACCACTGGATTAATTCCTGCTTAAGCACTTCCACCGTTTTGCTCCTACCTTCCAAGTTTTTGATATCGACCCCGGCCATGTCGGCGATCGCCATCAGGATGGTTTTGGGGGTAGCGGGTTCAAAGTATTCGCACGTTACTCCATCGGACAAAAGCCGTTCCCAGACCTGGCGCACCAGATAGGTTTTGCCCATACCCTCCCCCGATGTCACCAACACTGAGCGAGCGGAATAAAGGGAATGGAGCAGACCTTCCATCTCCGGTTGCCGATAACAACTTTCCCCGGCCGGTGGGGCCAGCTCCTGTTCATCCCACTCGTCCCCATCCCTAGGCCGCCAGTTGACCATGATTCTGGTTGCTCTGATAAGCCTTCGCCTTGGTAATCCATTGGGAAGCCACCACTAAAGGATTCTGGGGCTTTGGGGCGCACCGCGTAGCGGATCTCTGCGAGATCGCCACCTTGGACTGCTCCACCTGGGCTTGGAGATCCGCCGGTAAATGTTGGGGATTTTTGAGGATTTCAGCGGTTAGTAAATTCTGGGCAATTAGTATCCCCGCCGCTTGATTTTGGGCCGCCCGGATCAGCTCAGCGTGACCCAGTTCCTCGTCCCCTTCTAGGGCATCAAAATTGATTGCTTCCCCATACTGTTCTAGTTCCCCCTCATCAGTGACCATGGCCAATTGACCGGGCTTGGGATAGTCAGCCATTCTGCCCCCTCACTTATCCAGCGGTGGAGGTTATCAAGTTCAGCCATTTGTTCATTGGACAAACTGAACAAATCATCAACTTTGTCCAACGAATAGCCTAAATATTTCAGCCGATTAAACACCGTTGTCCGGGCTACCCCGTAGGACTTTTCCAGTTGTTGTACAACGTCACCTTTGGACTTTCCAGCGATGGACATTTTTTTAATCTCCCAAATATTTTTTTGTGGAACTTGTCGTTTAGGGGATTCTATATGACAATTTTTTTCTGTCAAGTCCAACGCTGGACTAAATTTGTCCAACGTAAAGGAGTAAAAATCCAGCGGCAATCCGCCGGACAAATTGCCCTTTTCCAGTGGACAAAATCTTGTTTTCGCTGGACAAACGGTGTAAATGTCTAGTGATTTGTCTAACGCTTTTGTTGCACAAACTGGACAATTCTTCCTTGGTCTTTGGACTGTCCAACGCATCTAGTATTAGTTGGCGGACAACTTCACCTTGTTTATGGGTAGGCCAGTCGTGGGAGTTAAATTCCATAGTGAACTCCTTAAAATTAGTAATTTATATTGTCCAATAGCTAAATAAAAATGACCACAAAGATTGGAAAATTTAACTTTCTTTAAAGCTTTATTGATTTGTCCACTAATGCTCTGACAACTCTGTTTAATCGCTGAATTGATTGTTGGGGATACTGTTTAAATAGACTCTAAAATGTAACGATATTTACTAATTGATGTAGGGAGTTTTAGCCAAGGAAATAGACCCCAATAACTTTTACTAGGGGTTTCAAGACTGACGATCTCTGCCCAACTTTGACTAAAACAAGGGGTAACTTTTTGATATTCCTGGTGCCATGGTTGATCTCAAAATGTGCCCTGAACAAATTCCAACTGTCGTTCCTTGACTCTGATCCGTTACCCTAAAAGCAGAAAGGGAGAGCCACTAACTCTCCCAATCCATTACACAAATCTAATAGGAAGTTTAACGTATGTCTGACCGACTAGATCGCATTGAGGCTCTGATTGAGTCCAACGCCAAGAGCATTGAAGCATTAACAAGCAAAGCTAATCAGGATAGTTCCCTTTACCGTAAAGACCGGGCCCACGTCTTTGAATGGATGGCAAGATTAGCGGCCGCCCAAGCTGATTTTTATGAGTCCCAATCGGATTACCTGGATCATCTACAAAGAATTGAGGACAAACTGACAGAGATCCTTAACCGGACAACTCCCAACCCTTAACACTAACCTAATCGCTATTAGGCTAGTACAGCCCTGACTAAAGTCGGGGTTTTTATTTGGATTATTGATTGCCCCTGAAAGGATTAAGCAAACAAACTCCTGTGTCAGCAAAATCCTTAACATTACGGGTAACTAGGGTCAGTCCGTAACTAAGGGCAGTGGCGGCGATTTGTTTATCTAGAGCGTTATGGGGATGAGGGACTCGTAATTTTCCCCAAACTTGAGCCTCAAAGATGGTGAAATCTAGGATCTGGTCAGCGTAATCAGCAATGACAATTTCCAACCACTCCTCCAACAAATTGGCTTGTTGATCATCTCCTCGATGCCTGATTAATTCCACACCCCGCCGCAATTCTCCAATGGTAATCACACTCAAATAGAGATGCTGAGCTTGTTGGAAAAATGCTAGTACGCCGGAGTCAGCCCTATCTTGCTTCCGTAGCTCACTAATAACGTTGGTATCAATCAAATATTTGACTGGTTCTGTCATCCTGTATTCGCTCAAAGTCTGAGTCATTGCCCACATCGGGAATCTGGCGAAGCACCTCCGCAAAGGATTTTCGGGGAGGTTGCAATAGGGCCTGTTCTAGGATTCTGCGATGCTCTGCTTCGGCACTGATGCCATGTTGCCCCGCCCGCTTTTTCAGGGCCACCACCACCGCTTCATCAATATTGCGGACAATTAGATTCGCCATACACTACCTCCAGCCCACAACAAACTCTTGCTTTTGGTTATCACTCGAATGATAGCATTGATAGCGCTTGCTCATTTACCTACTTTACCTGTACATGGATGAACCCAACAAGGAAATGAAATTAAGAATGATGCAGTACAAATTACACCATTGAGAATCACCTATAACCCTCACATTTGGCTTTTCAGGTTAACTACATAATTTTGCCAAGCAAAAAGGCATATCAGACGATTTTGGCGATGATGGTGGCTTTCGGAATTTATCAACTGAGAATAATTAGCAATAATTTATGTTGAGCGATGGGGAGTTGGAAAAATTCCACGATAGAATTAGGGTTGTGGAAGCTATTCAATATTTTCCGCAAATTATTGAATGAAAATTAACCGTCAGGGACAAGCAAAAGTATTAACAGAGCAGGAACTGCACAACCTGTTCACCGTTGGATTGCTCACTCCCCGCGATCGCCTGTTGTTTGGCATTTGTCTTTACACTGGTTGCCGGATTGGGGAAGCTTGTTCTTTGGCTTGGGCTGATGTAACTACTGATGCCATGACTTTCCGCATCGAAAAAACAAAGACCAAATCCAGTCGCACTGTGGCAATTACCCCAGCATTACAAGCTTTGTTTGATCAGTACCGGGAACAACAATGCTTTAGGTTTCCCTCTGCCTATGTATTTCGGGGTAAACGGGTGGGGTCACATTTGCATCCTTCCATGGCCCACAAAATTTTGAAAGCGGCAACGGATAGGATTGGAGTGAGGGGAGTTTCTACCCATTCTTTCCGTCGCACTGCGTTAACGATGATGTGCCGGAAGGGAATTAATCTACGGGTCATTCAGAAAATTAGTGGTCACAAAAATTTGAATGTGTTGTCCCACTATCTGGAGGTTTCTGAGCAGGAGAAGGAGCAGGCCTTGTCTACGATATCGTTTTAAAGTCTAGTTAGTTTCCTGCCCATACCCGTAGCACTTTTGTTTTATAAATAGTTAAATTAACTATAGGACACTATGCTACACAGTAGTTATGAATGATTTCATCTATACTTACACCTGGAGAAGCGTATGTTCTTGCTCTTTTCAATGCACTAAAATCATGCTCTATGTCATTAAGATCTGGCGAGTAGGTAGGTAAAAATAAAATTGTATGTCCTGCCTCTTCCACTATTTTTTTAATCCTAGTCTTTCTATGAATAGGCGCATTATCCATAATTAATACCGATGGAATTGTTAATGCAGGTATCAGGTATAATTCAAGCCATCTTTCAAAACCTTCGGCATTTAAACTTTTAGTAAATAGCATCGGTGCTATCAGCTCTTTTTTATTTTTTCTTCTACCTGCCACAAAGTTTTCTTTTTTTCCTCTCTTTCCTTGCTTTTCTCCATATACTCTTACTTCTCTTTTTGACCATTCGTACACTGAAGAGGCAAACTCCTCAAAACCAGCTTCATCTACGAATACAAGGCTTGCAACCCCATAAATTAGAATTAGCTCTTTCAGGATTTTTTGATATTCTGCTCTTTTTTCTTCATCTCTTTCTTTATATAGAAACTGTTTTTTTGGGTAATTCCCATTTCTTTAAATCTATATGACAGTGCGCTAGGAGTTACACCGAATTTCTTTGCTCTCTCTTTCATCGGCGTATCCGGATTTTCCATCACATCTTTCTCTAGCTCTTTTATATCTATCTTCCGACGCCGGTTCTTTACCTTCGTTGGTTCCAGATTTTCCCGGCTTAACCATCTATAAATTGTCTCTCTACCTACTTTGAATATTTTTGATGCCTTCGTTACACCATTCCCTTCTTCTAGAAAACTTATTACTCTTAGCCGTAAATCTAGATTGTATGCCATAAGTTGCTTATTAGTTTAGTCATTATTCATAATGTAACATTATACATACCGTCCGCCCCACTCTTATTTCAGTTGGCTATAGTGTTGGAAACTAAACGGTTAATTTTGCGAAAAATGACTCCCAATGACGTGGACGATTTACTTGAAATCCCCTCTGATCCAGAAGCGATGCAGTTCTATCCACAACCGTTTGACCGCAAAATGACCCAGGCATGGATTGAGCGAAACATCCAGAGGTATGCCCAATACGGGTATGGACTATGGGCACTAATTTTTAAGGAGAATGGCAAACTGATTGGCGATTGTGGTTTAGTAGTGCAGGAGGTTGATGGTGTTGAAGAAATAGAAATTGGATATCACATTCGTCGTGATTTATGGGGACAAGGTCAGTTTTCCTAAATTTGTTGCTTCTTTTAGAGATTTGCTATGCCGCGCTTGAGGGCTACCAGCACAGCCTGGGTGCGATCGCCGACATTTAGCTTTCT
The DNA here is from genome assembly GCF_019924095.1 of Synechocystis sp. PCC 7339. NCBI lineage: Bacteria > Bacillati > Cyanobacteriota > Cyanophyceae > Synechococcales > Merismopediaceae > Synechocystis > Synechocystis sp. PCC 7339. Next base: position 80,601 of record NZ_CP063660.1, on the reverse strand, counting down.
CAAAATTCCGTTGACGTGAAATTTCACGGTGCCTTCGCTAACCATAAGTGCGGCGGCAATGTCCCCGTTAGACTTGCCTTCGGTGAGCTGCAGCAGAACCTCCTGTTCTCGGGGGGTTAATTGAGGGCTACCCATGCGTTCGGCTAGACGAGCACCCACTTCAAGAGGGATATACTTTTGCCCAGCATGAACCAGTTGTACCACCTCTGTCAGTTCTTTACGAGTGACATTTTTCAGGAGATAACCGCGAGCCCCAACACTAAGGCCACGGTAAATGTCTTCATCTCCGTCATAGGTGGTAAGAATAATAATGCGAACGTTGGGATAGACCTGACGAATGGTGGCGATCGCCTCCACTCCTCCCATCTCAGGCATTTTTAGATCCATTAGCACTATGTCGGGCTGGTATTTGTGAAATAGACTGATTGCCTCTAGTCCCGTACTTGCCTCGGCCACAACATCAATACCTATCGTCTGTTGCAAAATCATGGCCAACCCTGACCGGACCACCGGATGGTCATCGGCAATTAGGACTCGAATGGGGGAGTTAGACATAGGAGGAGAGGTAGCAACACCTCCGTGAGGAGTGAGAGAAGAGGAAAGAAGATCTTTTTGGTGATGAATCATGGGTTGTCGAGTGTTATAGGGGAAAATGCTAGATCAGGAAAGCTTGGATCGAAACCTGAGTACCTTCCCCCAGAGCGCTAGTGATGCTGAGTTGAGCACCGATGCGATTACAGCGCTCAGACATACTAACCAGCCCAAAACCGCCGTTGCCCGCCTTGGGATCTATCGGCGGCATAAAACCACAGCCATCATCACAGATGGTGAGCAGAATGCCTTGCCCTGTCTTAGAATCATCCTCATAGGTTAGGTCAATGGTAATTGTCTGGGCCTGGCCATGTTTAAGGGCATTGGTGATGGCCTCTTGCCCAATCCGCAACAGGTTCATGCTGACGAATATTGGCAGCACGTAAGGACTCCCGTGAACATTGACTTCGATTCGAGTGGCTGTATTACGGCTCATCACTTCTAAACTTTCATAGAGCAGTTGTGCCAAGTCAGCATAGTCCGTGGTGGCCGGATAGAGTGCCCAGACCGATTGGCGAGCTGCCTCTAAACCAGCGTCAGCCAGGTCTTTAAGGTGATTGAGAATGCTACTTAGAGTAGGGGAGCTTTCCCCCAGTAATGGTTTAGCAGCCTCTAGTTGCAGAGAGATACCAGTAAATGACTGGGCTAGAGTATCGTGAAGCTCGCCGGCCATGCGGTTGCGTTCTTCTAGAATAGCGGATTGTTTGGCTTGTTCAGCCTTGATGAGAGCTTGTTGTGTTCGTTGCTGCTGAATTGCACTACCGATACAGTTAGCGGCAATCTTTAGAACGGATAGTTCCGACATGTCTCGTTGTTTGACGTCCCGGCAATCGTCGAAGATCAAAAACCCCCAAATCTGTCCTTCCAAACGAATGGGAACACAGTAGATAGCTTTAGCCTGCACTGCTTCAAAAGCTTCCCAGAAGACTTCAGGCCACTCTTTCAAAACACCCCCAAATCCATCACTTTGAAATAATTGATGCAGAAAACTCTCTGCCCCATCACTACTGATCTGCGAAGAACTGGGATGGGAAAGCTGCGGAATAACCCCTTCCCTTACCCATTCATGGCTGATGGCGAAGTAAGAAGGGTAAGGTAACGCATTATCCATACATTCCAAAACTTTGACGCGATCCGTATCTAAGGCTTCCCCGATCAGTCGCAGAACGGTATTAACGGCATCATCAAAGTTAGGAGCGGAGAGTAGAGTGTTAGCAGCAATCGCTGTTGCTTCTAGCAGACGATCCCGCGCTTGCAAAATCTCATTGGCTTGGGCTAGCTCAGCCACCCGCTGCTGCTCAGTTTGGAGCAATAATTGCTGATTTCGCTGACGCTCAATGGCGCTGCCGATGCAGTCAGAGGTGATTTTTAAAGTTGATAGTTCTGCCTTACTGCGCTGTTTAGTTACGCGGCAATCATCAACCCCAACGATGCCCCACAAATGACCGTTGACAGAAATAGGAATCGCATAGAGTTCTTTAACACCTAGCTGGGCCTGCACACTCTGAAAAGGTTCTGTCATTGTGTCAGTGGAGCGGTGCACCGGCTGGCCCTCGAAAAACTGATCGTAAAGATCTTCAATACCTTCAAAGGTTCCTCGAATCCAGTCTGGATTTGACATTTGCGCTGGAGTACCAGGAGATGTCCATTCATAGAGCACTTGCCACTGGGAGAGAAGAGCTGATAGGGGCTTAAAAATTTCGATCACGGTCACCCGGTCTGTTTCTAAGCCTTCTCCAATCATCCCTAAGACAGAATTGATGGCGTCATCAAAATTTTCAGCGGTGAGTAGGGTATTCGCGGCGATCGCAGTAATTTCTAGCAGACGATCACGGGCCTGTTTACAGGCTTGCTCGTCCAGATGTTGATAGCCCATAACCTCTGCTTGCAATAGGGCAAAGGATGTTTTGCAGGTCTCTAGCCGCGATTGAAGCAGAGCGTTTTCCTGCTCTAGGGCGGATAATTTTTCCAGCCAGCGGATTGAATCTGTAGTCATTGGGGAACTCGCTACAAAAGCCGGACTTTATTTTTACTATACAGGCTTCAAATTTGGGGAAACCTAACCAAAGTTAGGGATGCCTACCAACTTATGGGCAGTGGCTGCCCTGATTAATCAGCCAGTTGATTACCAACTTTCGGCTAGCGACAGGGCATAAAACCTGTTTTAAGCTTTAGCCAGGGTTAAAGTTACGACTGTGTTTACCACTTCCAGGAGCTTATTTAATGACTGGCCGCAGCATCTTTTTACTCGCAGCCCTAGTCGGAGGAGCAGTTTTACCAGTTCAGGTAGCGCTCAATACGTTACTGAGGCGTTATGTAGGCGAGCCTATGCAGGTAACATTTATTTCCTACCTGGCAGGTGCGCTTGCTTCCTTGGCAATCTGTATTTTGGCTCGTTACCCATTGCCGGTGGTTGCATCCTTAAACCAGACCTCTTGGTGGATGTGGGTAGGGGGCTGTTTAGGAACGTTTTACGTGTGGTCAACAATCTTTGCCACGCCCAAAATTGGAGCAGCATTAGCCCTGGCCCTCACGATCGCCGGACAGATGGTTGCAGCTTTGTTCCTTGATCATTATGGGGCAATTGGCTTAGTACGTTACCCGGCTAGTCCGACCCGTATTGCTGGGGTGGTATTGGTAGTGTTGGGGGTTTCGCTAGTAGCTTACGTCAAGGCTTGAGTATTCAGTCAGACGTTAATGTACCATTTTCTCGCCTAGTATCTGACTATACTATTGATCTATAGAGCCTTCATTTCTGGCCAGACCTTTGCGAGCCATCTCACTCTTTACACATAAATTGGTACACTCTCTAGCTTTTTGATGAAAAACGATGTCTTCCCACTCTTGGTTCTCATTTTTTCAGCCTCCTGGTCGCCTAACCTCTGCGTATCAACACCTGATGGCACTTCATTGGAGTATGTCGTGGTGTTACTTTTGTTTATTTTCCACAGGATTGATTATGGCGGATTTGTCACGGGAGGTTCCCATTCGCTCTGGTCTATATGATTTTCATAAAGGATTGGGAGTTTTTGTAATCGGTTTACTACTCTGGCGCATTCTAGTTTTGTTGCGAGTCTGGTGGAAAAAGTATTCTCGTCGTACTCCTCATTTCTCAACGACATGGTGGCGCAAGGTGACCCTACATTCTCTTTTGTATTTATTCATGCTGGCTGTTCCCCTCAGTGGCTTATTTTTTTCCAACTCTTTCAAAAGCAGTAATGTTTTTTTTCTGGGAATGACTGTTCCCGATTTATTTTCAGAAAACGAAGCTCGTGTTGACCTGGGGCGATCACTCCATTTTTGGTTGTCCTATCTCTTCCTCGCCGTTGTCGTTTTACACGTTTTTCAGCAACGTAAAGTTGTCAGAGCAATCTGGCGACGGTGGAGAGAATTTTTAACCCATATTCGCATTTAAATGAAAGGACTAGAAGGATACTTTTGATGGAAATCCCATAGCACCGAAAACATCTATTTAGTTTATTAATCTCAACTCACTGGTAAATATTTTTTATGCCTTCTTTATTTGACACATACCAACTTGCTGATCTGCCTTTAAAAAATCGGGTAGTGTTGGCTCCTATGACCAGAGCTAGAACCGCTGATGATCGGGTTCCTACGCCCTTAATGGTGGAATATTATCGTCAACGGGCTAATGCAGGCTTGATGCTAACCGAAGCCACAGTTATTTCTGAGATTGGCAATGGCTGGAACCATACCCCTGGTATTTATAACGAGACCCAACTAACAGGCTGGAAACCAATTGTAGAGGCTATTCACCAGGCTGAGTCTAAAGTCTTTCTGCAACTGTGGCACTGTGGCCGTGCTTCCCATCAATCTTTTCATCCCCATTTAGGTTTGCCCGTTGCTCCCTCGGCGATCGCCATTAACGGTGACTATATCCACACCCCGGATGGAAAACAGCCCCATCAAACACCCCGACCATTAACCCTTGAAGAAATTGCCGCCACGGTGGAAGATTATCGCCAAGCCGCCGTGCGGGCGAAGGAAGCAGGCTTTGATGGGGTAGAAATCCACGGAGCCAACGGCTATTTGATTGATCAGTTCCTGCAGTCTAAAACCAATCAACGCACCGATGCCTATGGGGGGAGTTTAGAAAATCGGTTCCGTTTTTTACATGAAGTTACTGAAGCTGTTTCAACGGTATTTCCATCCCAACGGGTGGGGGTTCGTCTATCTCCCAATGGCGTTTATAACGATATGGGTTCTCCAGATTATCGAGAAGCTTTTCCCTATTTTGCACAACGCTTAAACGCCTACAATTTGGGCTATTTGCATATCGTAGATGGTCTAGCATTTGGTTTCCATAATCTGGGAGAACCATTAACTTTAGCCGACTTTCGGGCGGTCTATTCGGGAACCCTGATGGGGAATTGTGGTTATACCCAAGCCACGGCAGAAAAGGCGATCGCCGCCGGAAACGCTGATTTAATTGCTTTTGGTCGTCCCTATATTTCAAATCCAGATCTAGTACAACGCTTTGCTAATGGCTGGGCTTTAGCTCCAGACCCTGATCCCAAGGTTTGGAATGGGACAGAGGGAGATTATTCAACAGGATATACAGATTTTCCAGCCTATATCTAGCAACCCACAATTATATTTCACAAACTGGGCAGAAAAGTGAATATGCAACGGATTTTCTGCCCATCTACTCTACATGAAAAATGTAAATGTACTAAATTGATTCAGTAAACTATTAATATTATAGCAAAGGACGAGATAGTTAGGACAGTTCTCTCAACGCTATATCCAATGCAGAAATCAGCGATTCTCCATTACTAACAAGTTGGGAAACATAACGTTTTAGTCTCGCCCAGAACTTCTCAATTTTGTTCAAGTCTGGTGAATATGGTGGTAAAAATATAACCTCACACCCAGCTTTTGCTACCAATGCCTTTATTCTTTCTTTCGGATGAAAGCTTGCATTATCCATGATTAGTATCTGACCTGGTATTAACTCTGGTAATAACATTTCTTCTATCCACGTGCATACTACTTGAGCGTTACAGTATCCTTCAAATATCATTGGAGCTATTGTTGTTCCATTCCACCAACAACTTATTATGCTGACTCTCTTGGTTCTATGTCCTAATTTGCTCGCCTTTAATCTCTCTGATTTATGACAGTACCCATAGGGGTAGTCTAGAGTGTCATCTAGACCGGCTTGATCCATATAAATCAGTTTTTCTGCCGCATATTGCTTGATTTCATCTTCAAATGCCTTTCTCTCTTCCTCTTCTATTTCCCTGTAAATATAAGTTTTTTTTTCTAGTAAACCCTATTTTCTTTAGAGCCTTACTTATTCTTATTCTACTTACAGGCTCTGGCCATTTTTCTGCCATTTGTTTTTGCGTTAAATGACCGTTCTCCTCCGCAAATTCTCTGAATTTATCCAAATCATCTATTTTCGGTCGTGGACCACGCTCATAATCTCTCTTCGCGGCTACACTTCCTGTTTCTTTCTTCTTTTTTATCCATAGGTCTAAGGTGTTGCGACTAATGTTCAGTGTTCGGCAGACATGGCTTTTCTTCTCTCCTTTTTCTACTGCACTTACCGCTTTCTCTCTTAGATCTACACTGTAGGGGGCTGGCATCGCTTTTTTCCTAACTCTTTCCATACATTATGTCCTAATCTTAGCAATCTTTGCTATATTAAACAACCAATGAATGATAACGACAACCTTAAAGAACCCCCAATGGTAGAAGCTATATTGCGTGCCAGTCTCAAGGCAGAATTTTCAATGCCATCTGACCCACTCATTTGTTCATTGCTTCGGACATTGGCTGCTACAAAGCCTTCGGGTAACTTTCTTGAGCTTGGTTCTGGAACAGGTTTGTCAACTGCATGGATTCTAGATGGAATGGATCATGATTCATCACTAATTACTGTTGATAATGACGAATCGTTGCTCTCTATTCTCCGTAAACATCTTGGTCATGATTCCCGTTTAAAGGTTGTCTGTGCAGATGGTGATGACTATCTTCGCTCTTTGTATCTCGAAACCTTTGATTTCATATTTGCCGATACCTGGTCGGGCAAGTATCGTCTTCTTGACGAAACCTTAAAATTGCTCAAGCCATCTGGGCTTTATGTTATTGACGACATGTTACCCCAACCCAACTGGCCAGAAGGGCATGGAGAGAAAGTTGCAGATCTTATTGCCAAACTTGAGCGTAATGAGAACATACGGATGACAAAAATGTCATGGGCCAGTGGCATTATTCTTGTAACTAAAATCTAACATTGGTACACATATCGTGGTCAAAAAGTCGAGAGTAGCCCCCTGAAAGACTGGATTACTTACGTTGGAGTCATCCACTGAAGAGAGTTACAAGGTGATAATTAACGCCTTGATTCGGACTATTCAATACATTCGTCATTAAAAAGATAAGTAATGACCATTAAATTGCCAGCAGATCAATACATTCAAGTTGATGGAATTAAGACACGCTATTGGGCATTAGGGGAGAAAGGGTCACCCGTTTTATTCATTCATGGACAGGGAGGAGCAGTCGATTATTGGTACAGAAATGTATTTACAATCGCTCAACAGCATCAGGTTTATGCTCTAGATTGGGTTGGATCGGGCAAGTCTGACAAACCTCAAAAGACTTACACTCTTGACGATCTGAGTCGATTTATTGTTCGCTTTATGGATGCGGTGAGATTATCCCATGCCTCTCTGATTGCAGGTTCTGTAGGTGGCATCCTTGCCTTGAAGATTGCACTACAGTTTCCCGACAAGATAGACAATCTAGTGTTGATTAGTATTGGTGGTTTAGGGAAAGAAGTCGCATTTCCAGCAAGGCTAACCTCACTTCCGGGTGTGGGAGAACTGCTAAACCATCCTAGCCCTAGAGCAGCAAAATTTATGATGCAACAATGTGTTTATGATCCATCCCCTTACTTAAGCAATAGCGAGTTTATGGGTTTGGTATTGCGGAATATGTCCTCGGAGATCTTACAATTCCAGACTCGAACATTTCGGACGATGGGAAACTTTTTCGGGATTAAATCAGAGATTTGGCAACCCATTCGAGATCGTCTATCAGAGATACAGTCACCTACACTGATTATGTGGGGAAAACAGGATCGAGCATTTCCTGTTGGCCATGCTGAAGTAGCAGCGCATGGTATTCCTAATGCTAAATTACGGTTGTTCGATCAGTGCGGACATTTGCCATATTTGGAGTACGCCGACGAGTTTAACCGAGCAGTGCTTGAGTTTCTACCGACTCACTCTAAGCGCCAGCAGTCCATATGAGGTGAGTGACCCTGCTCCATCAGAACAAGCTTAATTTATCATTGATTTGCAATGCTTGTCTACTACTAAGACTGTTGCACTTTAGGAACAAAGTTCCCGGAATGGCTCACCCTTAGCGTCGCCAAAAATGACTGAATGCTCTGCTCACCTCGTTCTGCATTGCCCGTGGTCAAAAAGTCGAGGGTGGCTCCTTGAAATAGATGAAACAGCGATCGCGCCACTGCTTCATCCCCCGTCAGCGTCGTCAGTGACTTAATCCACTGCTGATTTTCGCGCTCCAGAAACTGCTGAGTTTCGGTATCGCCCTGCATCGCCCGCAGGTTGAGATCCATCGTCAGCTTTAGCCAGCCCTGCATCTCTGGGGTAGTAAATTGCTTCCACATCGCCAGCAATGACTCAGCAATGGTATTGGCATCAGCTACGGCTGTGTTTTGTAGTGATTGGAGCTGTTCGCGCAGACGCACCTCTAGCCGGGCAATTACCTGGCGCTCTAGCTCTTGCTTGGAGCCAAAGTGATAGATCAGCATGCGCCCACTGGTGCCGATACGCTTGGCGATCGCGTTGATGCTAGCGTCCAGCGCACCCGCCTCAATGGCCACTTCCAGGCACTTTTCTATTAACTCAGCTTTCTTTTGGGGTTCGGTAGGGCGACTCATGGTTGACAGTTAGCGTAATAGCTATTACATTTACGATTACCGTAACGACTGTTACGGTAACACCGTTTCAAAGGTAAACACCATGAACATAAAAGATCGCTTGAGCCTCGTGCTGGTTGGGTTTGGCATTTGGGCGGCAGCCACTGTAGCCTATCGGCAGGTGGGTTCACTCTTCTTTGAGCGTTCGGTTATGCGGTTATGGAGTACTGGCTCAACGGCTAAATCACCACCATGCTAACCACAGAGTACGTTACTAAAGCACTGACGACGTGGTCAGTGGGGTTCTTTCCCTACACAGAAGTTTATGCGGCCGTTGCGGCGGGAATGTCTCTGGGCTTAGATGCGGTTTCAGTAGTATTTTGGGGAGTACTGGGCAATTTTGCGCCCATTCCACTCTTGCTGTGGGGCTATGATCGCCTCATGCAAATTCCTCAACTGCGCGCCTGGCTCTTGCGCCTAGAGAAACGCGGTGGGCAACGCGTCAGTCGGGCTTTAAACCGCTATGGTGTCTGGTTTCTTATCCCTATGACACCCCTTTTAGGAAGTTGGACAGTGGCCATTGTTGGCCCGTTTACTAGTATTCCACCCCGGCAACTTTTAGTTTTTTCACTACTTGGCATCACGCTGTACGGCGTTGCAACAGCCATTGCCATAACTACTGGCATGAGCTGGTTTTCTGCCTCTTAGCTTTTAAGCATCACCCCTAGGGTTCGACTCAAGATCGCCATCTGAGGCTGCTGCTTTTGGCTGGGCTAATTTTTCCTGCAAATTTTTAGATATTTTAGGAGACTACCATGCAAGATTTCGAACTTTTTGGCAATCCCTTTGCGTGGTATGCCGAGATGCACCACAACACTCCGGTCTTTTACGACCCAGAGCACCAAAGCTGGATGGTGTTTCGCTATGACGATGTCAAGCAAGTATTTTCTGACTGGAAAATATTCTCGTCTAAAATTCCTCAGCCGCCGGAGCAAACTGACTTCACTGAAAGCCTTAATTTTACTGATCCACCGAAGCATCGCACCCTGCGATCGCTGGTGGGCCAAGTCTTTACCACCCGACGAGTGGAGGCGCTAGCCCCCCGCATTACGCAGATTACCCACGAGTTGCTTGATGGGGTTCAGCATCGAGGTGAAATGGATTTTATGCACGATTTAGCGATTCCCCTGCCGGTGATTGTGATTGCTGAGATCTTGGGCGTGCCGGTGGGCGATCGGGGCGATTTTAAGCGCTGGTCAGACGGCATTGTCGTCTACGATCAGGCCGCATTAACCGCGATGGCCGACTACTTTAGGCACCTGCTAGCCGAACGACGCAAACATCCAGGTCAGGATCTAATCAGCGATTTAATTGCCGCCCACGAAACGGGGGAGACCCTTTCACCGCAAGAACTCGTGGATTTTTGCATTGTGCTGCTCGTGGGTGGTAACGAGACCACGACCAATCTCTTGGGCAATGCCATGCTTTGTTTTAGTGACTATCCAGAGGCATTTGCACAACTCAAACAAGATCCTCAACTACTGCCGCTGGCGATCGAAGAAGTCTTGCGCTACCGATCGCCGGTGCAGGCTATGACCCGGTTCACCCAGGTCGAAACTCAGCTCCATGGGCAGACTATTCCAGCCGGAAAAATGGTCACCGTTTGGATGGGTGCGGCCAATCGAGATGAGGCCCAGTTTGAGCACGCCGATGTGTTTGTAATCGATCGCGATCCTAATCCTCACATGGCCTTTGGCAACGGCATTCACTTTTGCTTAGGTGCGCCGCTGGCCAGGTTAGAATCCAAAATTGTTCTAAGCACAGTACTAGAAAGGCTGCCCAATCTACGCATTGCGCCCAACAGAGAACTGGAGTTTATTCCCTCTGTCGAAGTACATGGCGTTAAATCTTTGCCCGTATTATTTTGAGCAAGAAGCTGACCGCGCCGTTGCTGCTGAGCCAAAGCGAGTTGTCTGGCCTCTTCATTCCTGCCATGTCGGTAGTCGCAACCCTCTGGACAGATTTAAGCGGCTATGGCTACAACCCAGTAATTTAGGAGCGTCTGGTAGTTGGGGTGGGATTTAATCAAAGTTGGCTCCAGGTCGAACATGGCGGTAAATAGGTCGAGAAAATGCTCACTGAAGGCCTGTCGTTTGAAGCAACACTCCGGACAGTTTTTGATGGCCAAGGGTAGAATACGGGTTTCAGGCCTCTTCCGCAGTAGCTCGGTCAACGAGAAATCAAGAGTTTCAGCACTTGCTCAGGAAAGTGTCCAGACTATTGCTTCTTGCTCCCAAACATCATACGTGTAACCAGTGATCGCCACAGTGAGTCAGGAAGAATTTTATACATGAGTAGAAAGGCTTCTCCGTGGGGGGAATATCGCAATCTTTGTGAGCGATCGTTTGCAGCCCTATAAATCGTTCTGGCTACTCCTTCAGGGCCGGGCAGTGAATCATTTAATCCTGCACTGAACTGTTTCACGCGTTCAACTAGATCGGCATAGTTTGGGTGATTTGCCCAAGCTGAACCGTGATTGATGAAGTTAGTCTTAATTCCACCTGGCTCAATAATCTTGACTAGAATATTGAAACGACGCAATTCATACCGTAAAGATTCAGAAAGACCCTCTACAGCCCATTTGGTTGCATGGTAAGAGGATGCCAGCGGAAAAGCAAGGCGACCCCCAATAGAGGCAACATTAATAATTGTGCCTTGCCCCTGCCGGTGCATCACTGGGAGAACTTTTTGAATTGTAGATGCCAAGCCAAAAACATTGGTTTGAAATTGGCGCTCTAATTGCTCAGGCATCACACCTTCAAGCGGACCCATCAGCGCATATCCTGCATTATTAACCAGTGCATCAATGCGACCAAACCGCATGATCGTCTCGTGGACTGCAATTTCAATCGTCTCAGAAGAAGTGACATCTAAACGTGGACAAATGACCTTCTCTGTTTTCGTCCAATCGCCTGCTTTGATCGGCGCTCGCATCGTGGCTGACACATTCCAGCCTCTCTGAAGGAAATACTTTCCGGTTGCCTCGCCAATACCACTCGAAGTGCCTGTAATCAAGACAGTCTTACTCATATTTCTACCAGAAGTCTAAATGCTACATCCAGTAGCGTAAACTATGGAGTATACTCCACAGTCAAGTGGAATCTAGAAGTTCAAGGTTACTCTATGCTGATTGGTGAACTATCTAAGAAAACAGGGCTATCAAAAGACACAATTCGCTTTTACGATAAATTGGGACTAATTTCTGCAAGCGATCAACGTGCAGGAACAAGATTTTATAAAAAGTACAGCCCAGGAACAGTGGAACGGCTTCTGATGATTGTTCAAGGAAAAGAACTAGGATTTACACTCAATGAAATCAAACAATTGCTTGATGAGTGGAATAGTGGAGGAATATCTAAACGGGATCAGATTAAAATCATTGAGCGCAAGATTGAAGAGGTTGAAACAAAGACGCAACAACTAGACGCAATCAAAAATTACCTTGCCGTCAAATTGAGAAAACTTAGCGAGGAAGTTTTTCCGGAAACCTGATTGACAAACTTCAAATTACTTTTCTGCCAACAGCTTGAGTGGTCTAACGTTCCCGCTCACCGGGCGCATATAGCCTTTGTATCCACCAATACTTAACTTCGCTCCGGTGCAGCGGGGTTGTTATGCTGCGCCCACCAACTGCAAGATCTCATTGCAGGTTTCCTCCGGTGTCTTTGCTTTTGTATACACCGTAAACTTTGCAAGATCATGATTTGAATGATGTCTTACAAAATGCTCATTGATGTTCAGCTTCCCATCTGGTAGGTACTCATTTCGATTATTCAAAATTTGTACTGATTCATCTAAATTTGATGAAGGTAGCAATAGGACAATGTTGGAGTAAGACGCTAAAACTTGCTGAACTCTCTGAAATAAGAAGTTATCTTCATAGACAGAATGACCAGCTCCAAAGTCAATAACGCAATTTTTATGCTCTGACAGCAATCTCTCTACTGCATAAGCTTCAAAAGGCTTCCAATATTGGTAGATTCCCCAAAATCCCTCAGTTTCCCTTTTGTATTTTGCTAACTCTTCATCATATCCAATCTCTTTATAGTAGTTCCATCGATACTCGTCCATCGAGCGCTGTGGAAGCCCCACTCGCTTGGCTAAAAGCGACCCAACAGTGGATTTACCAGTACCAATAGGGCCTATCAGGATGATGTCTGATGACATGACTTTTTTAGTGGTAGCACCGATTTAGATTCAGCAGTAGGAACTTAGCAACGACTTCAGCTACCTACTCATTTCACAATTCTGAACTGACTTGATTCTAAATGGAGACAGGCAAGTTTGCGGTTACGCCCCCCTAAGGAATCAGCGGCATAACGTTCGAGGTAACCGGCCCGCTACGGCACAACTGTCTGCGACGACCAAGTATGGTTCTGGTTATTGTAGGAATGTGTGGTGTGTTCCGCAAAGTAGCCTTGACCTACAACATAAAAGTCAACTCGTTCAACAAGGTGAAACCTGAAGCCTATGAATGACGCTGGCATGCTCAACTCTGCATCTTCTGGCAACGCCTGCCGTGCTGAAACAAGCTCTGATGGGGAACTAATCGGTTGGCCAGAGGTCGCGCCAAAAATCAAGTAGCTTCGTCTGAATGTACTATCCAGCGACAGCCAATCTGAGGAAAGCTCAATTTCTGTAAGGGCAACAATCTCCCCCTCTAGAGATACCGATCGAAGGGAACTCTGGAAAGCAAACGTGAGGGAGGCGCGTTTGTTGTGCTCAAGATCAAGAACCTTACGTGACCCAGGCGTCGTATGAAACCTAGGTCGACCTTCATCATCAAGGTGGACTCCAAGCATACGGGTTCGAACCTGACCAGAGGAACTGACGGTTCCAAGGACCGCGCCATTTGGAAACTTGACACCGCTCGCGCGCTCCTCTTCAAGCCAACGCGCTAGGACTTTTAGTGGGGACATGGCAAAGGGTTGAATTGAGACGCCTAACGTTCCTAGTCAGCGGAGGCAGATCGCTTTTGCATCATCGCCAAAATCTTTTAACTGTCCGCTGCACCAGGGTTGTTAGACTGTGTTTACGTTCTTAGCTTGGGGCATTGTCTTAAGCAGAAATCTTAAAACCCTCTCGTTGTCAACGGTTACTGAAACCCACCATTACTGTACAGCAGTTGTCCATTGATCCATCCTCCTTCTTTGGAACACAGAAACTTGACCAGATTTGCACAGTCTTGCGGCATACCGACACGATTCAGCAGAGTTCTAGCTTGCATATCAGCTTTAAGGTCTGAGGACATCCAGCCAGTATCCGTTGCACCTGGATTGATCACGTTCGCTGTGATGCCCAATGATCGGAATTCCTGAGCCGAAGCCAGCACGATTCGATCCATGTCTCCTAAACTGACCAAAACGGAGCAAACCCGCCGTACTCGCCGCGCCATTCTGGATCGGGTACGGCATCTTTCGCCACCCAAGGCTATGCCGCCACCGACACGCTATATTAACGTTACCCTTCAGCAATATTTAGGTACTTTACGACAGCACAGGTGATTTTCGGCAGTCCGTTATAAGAGAGATTTCAGTGCGAGATCGCTCATCGACTAATTTTCAACATTTTGTTTCCATCCTTTTGAAATTCATAAGCAACGGCTTGAACTTTTGCACTGTAACCTTTGTCAGATAAATCTTCCATCACTAGCTCAAGATATGGAGATACTTCACCATCAAGCTTAAGCAATGGAAAAATTCTTACCTCTGAGGCAATGCGTAGGAGTTCATGAATTGAAGCTACATGAAAATCAAGGGATAGTTGCTCCGAATACAAGAAGAGCAAATGAGAGCATAAACACAACTCAAATTGGTGATTAAAAAAGTCTAGGTTTGGCAAAGATTGGTTTAAATATCGTTTTGAAGCCTTCCCTGCTTCATAGTCGGACAAAAATTTCTCCATTGCGTTTAGACGAGCTTTGCCAAGCTCATCAGCATCTTGGAAGTTTTTCCAGATATAGTTTTGATGGTTTTGTTTCACTTGTGAAATCACTTGCTCATAAGTTTCTCGAACACGCTGCTCGATTTGCTCAGCAGAAAACTGATAAACCGGATCGATAGATACGACAGAGTGTCCTAATTCAGTCATTTCGGCATTGAAGCTAGCTGGCCCATCACCACATCCAAGGATTTTCGTGTTTAGATCTGTCTCCGACAAGCAGAACATTGACTTGTATTCTTTCAGTGTTCTGCCCCAAGGGACAACTTCATCAAGTTTCATTTGAATTAACCTAAAAACATCAATCTTTTACAAAAGTCTAATCGGTATAAAGATCCTATTCACCAGACGCAGGTAGTCTTTGCACCTCAACAGTTGAGATCATTTTAAAGATACAATCTGTATGTATTTTACAATAGACCTTTCTTCCTTACTCTGTCAAGATACATACTGTCTGAATGTATTGAGGCGATCGCCATGACTCCCAAGTTGACCAAAGCCGAGCAAACCCGCCGCACCCGCCGTGCCATTCTGGATCGGGCCCGGCATCTGTTTGCCACCCAGGGCTATGCCGCCACCGGCACCGAGGAAATTATTAGTGAGTTGGGGATTACCCGAGGGGCGCTGTATCACCAGTTCGGTGACAAGTTGGGGGTATTTAAGGCAGTGGTGATCGAAGCCTATGGCGAAATCACTGCCCACATTCGCACCCGCGCCGAGCTGCTGGAGACCAACTGGGAACAGCTCATTGTTGGCTGTCAGGCATTTCTAGAAGTTACTCAGCAGGAAGAGTTGCGACGACTGGTGTTTATTGAAGCACCCGCTGTTCTAGCGGCAGATACCTTGGTGGAAATCGATCAGGGTGGGTTTGGCTTGCTGCAGGAGTCGATTCAGATTGCGGTGGCGGCGGGAGATCTCAAGGTGGTTGATGCAGAAGGCTTTGCCCATTTGGTGAATGGGGCATTGAATGAACTGGCGGCCTGGATAGCCCAATCTGAAGATCCGCAACGGCTGGAAAGGCTGGAAACTGCCCAGCAACTGATCAAAGCGTTGCTGATCCAGCATCAGGGCCGAGAATGATGAGTAAAACGGTGTTGCTGAACCAGGGTCAGTACGTACGAGCCCACCGATTGACGCGCCGGAAGATTACACACTGCCGGTATGGGCGGGGTAGGCAAAGTTAATTGGTAGACTTGGCTAACTGCGTCGTTTCAGAAGGGTGCAGAGGCCTATTTAGTGGCAATGGCGACCGCTGATGACAGCCTCAACGAACCCTTACTGCTCTTAATTTGTTAGGTTGCTGTGATCCCAACTTGGATCAGACAACGCTGGGGTACCCGATCTCAACTTATCAAGTAATTTAATGAATGTCTTCTTTTCTGTAGACGTGAGGTTTGCCATTAATCCCTTGGTACGGCAAAAATGGTCGGGCAGAACTCTCTCAACCAACTTTTTTCCCTGCTCTGTGAGGGTGACAGTTAACATTCGTCGGTCATTTGAGTGGGCTTTACGCTCAACCAAACCTTCTCGCTCCAATCTATCCAGCAAGCCTGTAATTGTGGCACGAGTCACATTGGCGCGATTGGCAAACTCAGAGGGGGACAAGTCTCGCTTTGCAGTGTACAACTGCATCAAGATCGTAAACTTTCCCGCCGACAGCCCAAAACGCTCGAAGTGCTTATCAAAAGCAGCATAAACCTCAGCTGTGGCATTAAGAAACGCAAGGCAACTTCCGACCGCTTCTAAGTCAAAGCTAGAAAAATCACGTTCGAGCTCATGGAAAGCTTCTTGCCTTGGGAAAATTTGCATGGTGAGGTGATTTAATTAGCCCGCTTATTGTAAGCCAACAAATGAATCTTGGCAATTACCTTGACAAAGTCCTCGGGCCGGAACTATAGTTAGCTCGCTAACTAATTATAAGGCAATCGCTTTTGATGAAGCTCCATGAGATTGAAGATTAATCAGAGAAACTGGCTTTTAAGTCTGCACATTGCTACGGGGGGATTATGGTTTGGCATAGCTCTATGCTCTGTTGCTCTGGCATTGAGTATTGTCCTACTCGAACCTGGGGAAGCAATTCACGGCATTAACCTAGCGCGAAACGTCTTGGGGCAGTACATCATCATTCCTGCTGCTGTGTTTTCGGTCATCACTGGTATTTTGCTTTGTGGCTTTACTAATTGGGGCTTCTTCAAACATTACTGGGTGATGGTAAAACAACTCGTCACCTTACTTTTGATCGTGCTTGGTTCTGTTTGGTTGGGTCCCATGACGAAGGAAATGACAGCTCTCTCTGAGGCAGGGGGATCGCAAGTCTTGCAGAATCCTGACTATCTCACGCTACAAACCACCGTTACTCTCGTTGGTGCATTGCAAACTCTGGCACTCCTGATAGTCATTATCGTGTCTACCCTTAAACCCTGGGGCAAGCGAAAGGCAGTGCAATCCTCGACAAGATGATGTTTCAGCAAACAACTCAGAGCATTTCAAGGATTTCAGCCTTCCATTGAGCAATGCATTTACATCATAGACAATGATGAACGTACTTTTCAGGGCGATCGCCAATCCCCTCTCCCGAGAAGCGGCATATCATTGATATGTATTTCCAATACTCTTTTTCTAATGGGCTGATAGACCAGCCATAGCCCAGAGCAAACCTAGTTCAGTCTCAATTACCGCTGGACGCTTTGTCCAAACTTGCCAATCACCAGTACTTACCTCAGTTATGTGAAAATTGCTATGGTAAATTAGTTGTGGCATTGAGCGCGTAAATCGTTTCTTCAATACGTTTGTCAGCCTTTGAACAACAGGCGCTCATACTCCACCCCCTGTTGAGTTCAGTACTTGTCCAGTCATCCACTGTGCCTCATCTGTCGCCAGCCAACCGATTAAACGAGCAGCATCTTCTGGTTGCCCCCAGCGTCCTTGAGGATTTAAGTCTCGGATCGATTCATATAGCTCGCCACTAGCCCAACCGGTATCGGTCGCGCCTGGGTTTATGGTATTTACGGTAATTCCTCGCCGAATTAAATGTGCAGACAAACTCAGCGTAAGTTGATGCAATGCACCTTTTGATGCAATATACGACAGTTCATTTGGGATTGGATTGAGATGTTGCCCAGAAGTTAAGAGAATGACGCGACCCCCAGTAGGGCGATAATGTTGAGCCGCAAATGCTTGCAACAACAATAACGTTCCTCGCACATTAATCTGTAAATGCGCGTCAATTTCTGCTGCAGTGAGTTCTTCCAAATTCCCCATTGTGCTGTAAGTGTGATTCGCGACCAAAATATCGATATGTCCCAAGGCTTGAACCGCAGCATCCAAAATTTGGCTTGGCACCGCAGGATCGAGAAAATTCCCTTCAGCATTTGCGATCCGTGTACCATGCTCCTGAAGAGACAATATTAATCCAGCAATTCCATCAGGATCAGCTCCCCATTCTTGATTGGCATCATAAGGCGAAAAAGAGTGAATAAAAACGTCTGCACCCATTATTGCTAATTGTTGTGCGATCGCAAAGCCAATTCCTTTACGCCTACTTACCCCTGTAACGAGGGCAACACGACCTTTTAATACTGATTCAAGCAAAACAAGAACACCTCTATTCTATTTAGACAATCTATCACCGATGCAACTTTGAACACTTCACCAAAAAATTTCAAAGCACTATCCTCACTCGAAATGGAGCAGGCTAACGACCAAGATAAGCGGCATACCATTAAAAAGGAGCGCAAAACAAAGAAAGCCAATACCGACCATCAAAAAGAATAAATTCCCTCGGTACTCAGCCTGTTGCTTTGAAGCAATTCCCATGATTGCTGGATCAATAAATAAACTGATCGAGATTAATCCCGCTAGCCCCATCAGGATCGAGAGAATTTGACCCATCAATACGTAACGACGTAGTCCACGAACATCTCTAGCATGTGACATCAATTATTTTCCTCAACGGTAAGACCGTGGTTAGTTGGATACCCGATGACTTCTCATTAACAAAAGATGGGCAGCAGGTACATAGTACAGTGCTAATAAAGTTGCGCCCCCCAATCCCCCGGCTAAGGCGATCGCCAGGGGAGGCCAAAACCCCGTTTCATCTAACAGCAATGGAGTGAAACCAATAATGGTGGTAAACGTGGTGGCGAGGACGTGACGGGTAGCTTTCAAGACAACAGTAGAAGTGGCCTGGGCATGACCCACACGGGCTAAGGGATTTTCCTGCAATGCGGCCAGAACAACAATGGAATCATTAATAGCTAAGCCGATTAAACCCAACGTGCCTAAAATGGCGGTAAAGCCAAAGAGTGCTTGGAACAGCCAGAGGGCAAGGGCGGCCAAACCCACCGACCACAGGGCCACTGAACCAATTAGTGCCGCTAAACGAAAGGAATTGAAGGATAGTATCAGCGTCGCCGCCATGGTCACCGCTAAAATACCCACCAAACCCAAAAGATTAGCCACCGCTGTCCCCTGGGCATCGGCTTCCCCACCATAGGCGAGAGCGTATCCTGGCGGTAACGAGAAATTTTGAGCTTTCAGTTGTTCCTGCAATTGCGCCAAAGTATTAGAGGGTAAAGCTCCAGCCGTCAAAAAGCCCTGCACAGTATTAACCCGTTCGCCGTTATAGCGATTAATTTGGGCCACGCCAGGCACTAGCGTCACATTGGCGATCGCCGCGAGGGGCAGCAGCTCACCGTTGGAGGTGAGGAAATCCAGGGAACGAATCTGATCTAAATCTTGACGGGTAGAAGAATTGACCCGGACACGAACCGGCACATCTTCGGTAGCTTCCAAGACCGATCCCCCCGTTACCCCTTCCAGCGCGGCCTGTAATTGATTGGCGATCGCCTGATGATCTAACCCGACTAAAAGGGCTTGGACTTCATCTACTTGTAACGCTAGTTTGGGTAACGCTTCCGAAAGATTTGCTTGGGTGTGAATTACATTTTCCAAGGTGGTGAGTTTCTCCCGTAACTGATCCCCAAGTAACCTCAATTCCCGTAAATTTGACCCGGATAACCGCAGTTCAATGGGAGCGGCCAGGGGCGGGCCCTGTTCTAACTGTCGCACCAGCACTTGCGCTTCAGGAAAAGCTTGGGTTAACGCCTGTTGTAGGGTTTGGATAATAGCCCGGAGGTTATCCGTGGAGCGGAGTTGAACAATGCCCTGGGCATAATTGGCTGCATTTTCCCGGTTGGGGATGACGTTATAAAAAAAGGCAGGGGCGCTTTCCCCCAGAAACCAGTGAACATCGGCTATATCAGGGTATTCCAGGATTAAGTCTCGGGCCTGTTGAACCTGGGCTTGGGTAACAGTAATGGCAGTGGAGGCGGGTAACGTCCATTGGATTTGAAACTGGTCACGGTTGGTGGGCGGAAAAAATTGCTGCTCTAGCTGGGCAAATTGCCAAAATCCCCCTAGAGGTAAGACTAAACAGAGTCCAATGGTTAACCAGGGTCGGCGAAAAAGCCCCTCCAAGCTCCAACGGTAAGCACGGGACAAAGCGGCATGGTTCACCCCAGTTTGTAGCCACGGGTAGCGCTGAAAGGGTTGCCAAGGCGCTAGTTTTGCGGCAAACGTAACAATTATCGTCAGGGATAACAACAGAGAACTGACCAGGGCAAGGATGACCGTTGCCCCGATCGCCCCGATAAATTCCCCTGTGGCACCGGGGGAAAAAGCAATGGGTACAAAGGCTAAGACAGTGGTTAACGTGGAAGCCAGGAGAGGAATCCAGAGGTGTTGCACCGTGTCGGCAACGGCTTTTTCCGGTGGCATTCCCTGCTGGAGATGCTGCTGTACTTCATCTACCACCACAATGGCGTTATCAATCAATAACCCCAACGCAATGATCAAGCCGGTGACGGACATTTGGTGTAGGGGGATGTTCAACGCCCCCATGGCCCCAAACACCATCAACGTGGCCAGAGGTAACGCGGTTCCCACCACCAATGCCGCTTTTAGGCCCAACATCACCAGTGACACAACAATCACTAACCCAGAACTGATCAGCAAGTTTTGCCAAACCCCATTGAGCCGTTGCTGTACATACTGGCTTTGGTCTAACACCACCGTCAGTCCCAGCCCTGTACCTAAATCCTCTTCAAAGGCCATTAGCACTGCCTGGGCCTGCTTTGCCCATTGATCTACCCGGACAGAAGATTCCACCATGGCCGCAATGGCGATCGCCGGTTTGCCACTAATCAAAGTTAGGGAAGTGGGGGGAGACTGTACCCCTTTACTCACCTGGGCGATGTGACCCAGCCGTTGGCTTTCGCCGCTAGTGGCAACTTTAATAGGAATTTGGCGAATCTGCTCCAGGGTTTGCAAATTACTGTCGATTTCAATTAATAAATCGGTTTGGGGGCTACGTAGTTGCCCAGCGGACACCTTGGCATCACTGGCGGCAATTTGCTGGGCTAAGGCCCTGGGGGTCAAGCCTAAACGCACTAACTCCGCCGGTTGCACATCTACTTGAATTTCTTCCGGCACATCCCCCACCATCTCCACTTGCTTTGTCCCCGGTAACTCCCGGAGTTGCTGTACTAGGCGATCGCCAACCCGTTGCAGGAGATTAAAATTGGCGGGACTGTCCAGCTCCCAGGTCAAACCCACAATCAAGGCATTGGCAACCGCATTACTGGCTTCGTACTCCGGTTCACTGGCGTCGGTTGGTAGTAAGGGTATGACATTGTTTAACTCGCTACGCACCTTTGACCAGACTGGGTCAACATTTTGAATGGCTTCGTCCAGTTCAATTTCAATGATGGATAGGCCCCGACTCGACGTAGATTCGATGACGGAAATTTCTTCGAGTTCCAGAAGCTTATCTTCAATTTTTTCGGTAATCAGTGCTTCGACCCGTTCTGGGGTGGCACCGGGCAAGCTGGTGGTAACAGTACCAAAACGCTGTACCAATTCCGGGTCTTCCATGCGGGGCAGGGTAAACAAGGCGGTAATGCCCCACACCAACACAAGGATCAGGGTCAACATTAATAGCCGACCATTGCGATAAAAAAGACTAAACATGGACGTTTTTCCCTACTGCACCGTTACCGTTTGTCCCGTCACCAGGCGATGACTGCCACTGCTAATCAGGCGATCGCCAGGTTGCAATAGCCCCCGCACTAAACTGCGATCGCCTTGGGTATGGAGCACTTCCACATCTTGGCGGGACACAGTGTAATGATTTGGTTGGGGCTGGGCCGCTCCCAAAACATAGATCGACCATAAACCTCGTTCCCCCGCTACTAGGGCAGTGGAAGTAACCCAAAATCCCTCTAAAGGTTCGGTTTCAGTCACCTTTAACTGGGCAGTTTCCCCGGCTTGGAGTGTGGTTGGGGCATCGGTTAGCTGGAAAATGGCAGTAGTGGTACGGGTACTGCTGTTCAGCGCAGGCAAGAGAGCCGTCACCGTACCGCTGTAACGTTGACCCCGAACCTTAACGGTATAGATTTGTCCTATCCGCATTTGGCCGGAGAGATTAGGGGGAATACCAATATGAACTTCCGGCATCCCCCCTGCCAGCAAGCGAAACACTGGACTACCTGCTGCTACTACCATGCCCGGATCGACTAGGCGATCGCCGATGGTGCCGGAGAATGGCGCTCGTAGTTCCGCTTTAGAAATTTGAATGTCAATCTGGCGAATTTGCGCTTCTAACCCCTGAATGCGAGCCCGTTGCCCGGCGATCGGTTCGGGGCGGCTGCCGTTATTGAGTTTGTCTAAATTGCTTTGGGCGATCTCCAAACGGCGCTTCAAGGAAGCCTCTGCCACCCGTTCTTCGTCCAACTGCTCCAACGCAATTGCCCCTTCCGCATAAAGCTGTTCCCGTCGTTGGGTTTTCAGGGTTGCTAAGTTTAATTGTTCTTCTAATTCTGCTACCGCCCCTTGCCCCGCCGCAATATCTTCCCAACGGGAGCCATTGTTTAATTCCGCTAATCCCGCTTGTAGTTCTAATTGTTGAGCTTGCAGTTCTGCTTTTTGTGCTTCTAAGGTTCGGGTATCGAGCCGTGCCAAGGGTTGACCTTCCACCACCGTAGCCCCTTTATCTACCCATAAATCAGTCAGAGTTCCCCCTTGTTCAAATCCCAAGTCGCTTTGCTTACGGGGAACAATTTCGCCAGTATAGGTGCGTTTTACCTGATAACCCCTAACCGGCTCAACGGGACTCACCGTAACGGGTAACGATGCTTTTTCACCTACCGCCGAGGCCATGGCCGTGACATCAGAGGTAGTTTGTTCTTGCCCCAACCACCACCAGCCCACTCCCCCCGTAGCTATGGCGATCGCCGTCCAGAGGAATAAACGCCGCCAACGTCCCCTTTTATTTTTCTGAGGAGACGGTTCAGCGATCATCAACGGCGTTGTTTCAACAATTACTGTCGGACGAGGAACAAGGGAAGAAGCAACGCGGAGATCCATGGCCATACCAAACTCTTTTTAGACAACAAAGTTTATACAACTTGTTGAGTAGTTGCCGTCAGTCTATACTCAACTAATTGGATATGTCAATCGCCCGCTCTGAGTTTTTTATTGCTATGGCCCTTGCCCACACAATCCTGTCGATTTTGATTGAGTTACCCGCCAGCGGTTATGACATCAGTAAGCGTTTTGAAGACGGCATCAGTTGCTTTTGGCAAGCTAGTCAACAACAGATTTATCGGGAACTGGGCAAAATGGAGACGGCGGGTTGGGTGTCTAAGCATACGGTGCCCCAGAAGGGAAAACCCGATAAAAAAATTTATTCGATCACCCCAGAAGGCAAGCAGATTCTATTGCACTGGTGTTTACAGCCCACGGAACCTACGCCGATTCGAGAGGATTTATTAGTCCGAATTATGGATTTTCCCTATGTGGAATCGGGCATTATCCTGGGGGAGATTCAACGACGTAAGCTCTTACACCAACAGCATTTGCAACATTTTCGAGAAAAACAGGCGCATTATTTAGAGCATGGGCAGTTTAAGGACGATCCCCCTTCAGCCCGGGATCGGTACCGCTATCTAACCTTGTTACGGGGAATCCGTTTTGAGGAGAGTTGGGTGGATTGGTGTGATGAAGTGCTTGAGATATTAGGAAAATCAGAAAATTGAATATGGTGTTTATCAACTAGCACTGCTTTCTCATAAGACTGCTAAAGATCCGTATAAACTTCCATATTCTCCTGATATTCTGAGCCGGTCTTCTCGGCGAGATAATCACTTGCTAGTTCATCTTTACGGGTGTCTGTTAGCCCGAGCCTGTAACCTCAAGCTTAAGTAGATGGAGACTTCGGCAGAATTGTCTTACGCCTACTTGAACTGGTGCAATAGTTGGTATATCCATGATGACACCCTGGGGGAAGCCAATACAGCGCTCATCAATTATCACTATTGCCAACCTTTGAGCCAGCTTTGGGGTGGGGGAATGTTATTTTCATCAGACGGGCAACGCTTGAGGGTTCAAAGTTGGGTCAGCAATTTTTGCAGATCAATAAATCGCTCCTTAGCCCTAGATTCAATGTTTCTTACCGAAGCAGGACTTTTGTTCATGCCCACATGGGCAAGATCGTTGCGAAGTTGGGTTATTTGATCCCAGAGTCGGCTGACATCTGCTTGATTGGCTAGGGTGGCAAAAGCTTGATCCAGAGGGGAAGGGCGATCAATAGTTTTTTCTTTCAGGATATTATTGCCGTTGTGCAATGCCCCTTCTGTGGCGGTGCGACAGGCCTTGTCCAGCAGATCCGTTTCTCCCAATTGGAAAGCAACCCAGGACACTAACCATTCTCGCCCCAGGGTTACAGCCTGCAGAATTTGCCCCCGCTCCATGAACCATGCAATCATTTGGAACTGCAAGCGGAGGGATTCCCTCAAATCTTCCCTGTTTTGTTGGGCAAATTGTCCATAGCCAGCAATCACCCGTTCTCGCACTAAATCGAAGGGTTTGGCGTAGTCTGCCATGGTGGCTCCAGCATTGGTTAACGACTTTTGCAGGGAGCTAGAGGCTCGGATTGTTTCATCGGGACGGGCTAGGGCCAAGGCTTGGGAAACTTGTTGGATTTTTTCGGCTACGTTATTGAGTCTGTTTTGGGCTTTTTTAAGACTGAGATCTTGGGCTTGTTCTTCTGGACTCAGAACCGACTCCAGCAAGTGGGACAAGGCCCTACCGTCCCCGGCTTCGGTGAATCTTTCCACCGCCGACATCCAATCCAGTAAACCGAGCATGGGCAGGAGGTCATAGCTAGGACTAGGTTGATTTGTCTTGCTTTTGTCAAAAGCCCCATATACCAAGCCCAATACTTCCACTTGTTTTACCTGGCGTAGCCCTCTTTCATCAATCTAGGCAGAAGAAGAATAGAATGTATTCCATGAATTTAGCAAATACTTTAATCGATCTAGCTTATCAACCTTGTTGTAAAGTTTAGTTAACTCATCCAAAACATGGGCAAATGGAAATACTTTTAACCACTTTTTGATAAGATTTATTGCATTAAATACAGAGATCACTAATCGTAGGTTGTTTAGCCATTTTTTCCACCCTTCTTCTTTATCCCATTTTTCATGCTTTTGATGATACTTTGACGTTGAATTTAGAGTCGGATTAAAATTCTCATCATAAAAACAAATCATACAATATGCACACATCACTAATTCCCACCATTTTTGAATTTGCTCATAATGAGTTACCCTAAAATCTGCCCATCCTAATTCACTTTTGCATTGCTTAAATCCATATTCTATCCATGACCTTACCCCATATATTCTGCCAACTTCTTTATATTTAATATCTGGTATTCGAGTCATTACAAACCATCCTGCTTTTTCCTCCTCTTTTTCTGTTTCTGTTTTAATTTCCCAATATCTTATTGCGTTTTTTTTGCCATAAACTATTTCTCTGATATACCTATCTTCCTGTTTTCCATCCCATCTTATATGTTCAAACCTCCTCCACTTATTTGCCCTTACTTTAGCTTCCTTTGGAAGCCAGACCCCATGATTGCTCCGGATTCCCACTGCATATTCTATTTTTAATTCCTCTACGGCACTGATAAAATTGCTATGGCTTTCTCCATATAAGCTATCTGACACTACTCTTTTTATTTTAAAACCACTTTCTTCTAGTTCTTTTATTATCTCTACTGCTAATTCCGGCTTTGTTTTATACTTATCTCCCTCTTTTAATCTTTCTTTTGGTTTAAATACTTTTGATTCTAGAGGAAACGTTACTCCATTGCAGTAACCATAGGCATTTACTGACACTATACCGCTTTCTATTTTTCCTAAATTTCCAATATATTGTCTTTTTACATAATCTGTTGTTTTCCCTTTTTTGGGGTCTCCTGTTTCATCTATTATTACTATTATTTCTCTTCCTTCTAAAACTTCTAAGATAATATTTAATCTTCTTTTTTCTAATTCTTTTAATTCCCAAGGAGAATCTGTCATGAAATGCAGTAATCCCTGTTCATTTTTCAATCCTAGTGATGATGCTATTGCAGGTAAACTCTTTCTTTTTATATCACTTAATATTCCCACAATGATATATTTAAATGACTCATAAGACCTCACTTCTGGAAATATATCTTTATACAGTTCACTATATGTGTCTACACACTGTACTGTCTTTTTCGCCTCTCTTGTCTTTGTCATTCTCCCTCCGCGCTTTTCAGCCTTTTATCTCCATTTTAATTCCCTCAGTCTGACGGAAGAGGGGTAGATAGCTGACAGCCAGTAGTGCCACCAGGGGAATGGCCCGAAAGCTGTGGGTGATGTCGAAAATTACCCGATCGCCGTTGTGGATATGGTCGGTAATGAGGTCAAAAATTTGCCACATTTCTGGGGGGGATTGGCCCTCGGGCACGTCATGAATAGGGGTGAGTTTAACCCGTTCCTAGAGCCGAGTTTGCATGGTATTCCAGTTACTATGGGCGGCCGCTGTGGGGGTGAGCAGCACTAGCATTTCTTGGGGTGAATAAAAATCCAGCAATGCTTCTTGGAAAAGGGGACTAGGTTTAGCTGACTTGCCGCCATGGGGATGGAGATAGGTGGTTTCTTCATATTTGCCAGTGCCTAAAAAGGTGATCACTTTCATATTTTTTAATAGCGCGGAGGTAAATGGAAAGAAAAAAGTAAATTAAGGATTATCATTGATGGAATGCTGACCATGGCGCCGCAACAATAACTGCCCTGCTTGCATTTGGCAACTAACCCGAATGCCTTGGGTAACTCGAAAATGGTCTATATCCTCCTTGGTTTTAGCATCTTTTTTATTTTTATATTTGTCATATTGTAGCCCACCATCACTTTTTAAAATTGCTACATTGCCCCCACTTTGGCTCAGTAAGTATGAAACTTTAGCTAAGGTTTCTTGCAGTTTCAGACGTTCTTTGCCATGGCGGGTTTGGTTATAATCCTGGCGGAAACTATCTTGATAAACTAGCAACGGAAAAGGCAATAATTCCCCTGTCAATAGTTCTGTTTTAGCCCGGTTCCAGATTAATTCTCCCCAGGTGGTGAGCACTGCTTTATTGTCAATGGTGCTGAACAGAGTTTCAGAAATTCTAGCCATGGCACTGACCGGCAGTTCTGCCCCTGCTTTAAGTTGGGCTAGGGTCAATGCATAGTCTTGCAGTTGGCTGGTGTCCACCTGGATGGGCAAACGGGGAATAGAAATTAGTTCGGCCCCTTTTCCTTCAAAGATGTAGTGGATAGCATCGGCGTAGAACATGCCAATGGTGTTGAGGTAACCCTGCAAGCTTTTGAAGCCTCCCACTAGGTTGAATTGGATGGAGTATTGCTGGCGGTAGGGCTCGATGTGGTCTTCTAACCAAATTAATAGAGTATCTATACCAAGAGAAAAGTCCATAGTGGTGGCGGTGGAGAGGCCCGGCGGGACAAAAATTGCAATGTTGCCAATGCCCTGTTCCCGCAAGAAGTCTGCAATGATTTGGGCTGTGATTTGTCCCTGATAGGTATCGGTGGCAATGAGGTAATGAATGTCTTGGCGACCCTGACTCAGTTGGTTGTCATAAATGCCGTAAATACCGTTCAGTTCTGCGCTTGCTCGACGAATTTCTGCTATTTTTCCGTTGTTTAGTTTGGCGATCGCCCGTTGCTGTAGGGTGGCGATGATGGTTTGAATTTCTGGGCTAATGTCTGTTTGGTTAAGGTTGACGGTGTTGCTTAGTTCTTGGCTCCAATGGGATTGCTGGGGTTGATCCCGTTCAATTTGTTGGGTTAAAAGGCTGGTGCCGACGGTGGAAAGAATAATGCGATGCATAAGCACCTCAGATTTATTTACCTTGCATAATTTTATGCTTTTCCTACCATAGCTAAAAATTTGTTTGCACAATCACATTCTTTGACCATAGAAAGGGTAAACTAACATAAATAGTCCCAGTCGCGGGTTGGGTGTGTCAGCACCGTCGCCCCACTGGGAGTAACCTGCAACAGGTATCTTTTTTGGAAGAACAGCTTGACCTGTTGACCCAAGCACGGCGGCAAGATCGCCCTGATACGAATCCCTTACCCCCAGCGGAATGGGAACGGTTACGGCAGGAAAATGAGCATTTGGTGAAACGGCTGGCTTTTATGCAAGGACGGCGATCGGCTTTGTCTCCGTCGGTGGTGGTGGCAAAAATGACCATACAGCAACGCATTCAGGATTTAACTGTCACCCTATTGACCTATCAAAAACGTCCCAACGGCGATCGGGCCCAGCAAATTTGCCGTCTGCAAGCAACCATTTTTGCTCGTTATGAAGCGGGGGAGTCCCTCAAGGATATTGCCTCGGATTTAGCTCTTTTGTATGACACAGCCAAAAAATATTTGAAACGGACACGGACTTTGTTACGGTTGCCGTCCATGTCGCTGTAACCAAAAATTGGTTTGCGAGCCTCCCCGATTGCGAACTTCTGGGGGGCAATTGTTTAAAAAATCAGCCACAATAATCGGTTCTGAGTAGCAAATATGGAAAAAATTGTTTACAAAACCACTAAACAACAACAAGCAAGTAATTTTTTTTTACTAGCAACAGCAAAAACCAGAAAAACGATTAGAAGCGTTAGAACAAATTCGCCAACAATATCACCAATACAAATACAATGCTGAACCAAGACTTCAAAGAGTTTATAGAATTATTAAACGAAAATCAGGTTAAATATCTAGTTATTGGCGAATATGCTATAGCAGTTCATAAACATCCCAAATATACGAAAGATATTGATATTTGGCTAGAAATGAGCAGGGAAAATGCGGAGAAGGTAATAGATTTCCAATCAATTACCTTCTCCTAGGAATGGAGAGTTAATCGTCCGGTTCATCGACGTTAAACTGAACAGAACATTTCCAATCAATTAGTTTCTCCTAGGAATGGAGAGTAGACAAAAAGACCGAAAAAATTGCAGATGACCTAGTAAATGAAGTTTCCAATCAATTAGTTTCTCCTAGGAATGGAGAGGCCCAAGCCTTTGACTTATTTCCAGAGGAAGGCGGAGTGGCGGTGTTTCCAATCAATTAGTTTCTCCTAGGAATGGAGAGTAGACAAAAAGACCGAAAAAATTGCAGATGACCTAGTAAATGAAGTTTCCAATCAATTAGTTTCTCCTAGGAATGGAGAGGCCCAAGCCTTTGACTTATTTCCAGAGGAAGGCGGAGTGGCGGTGTTTCCAATCAATTAGTTTCTCCTAGGAATGGAGAGTGGAGGACTTTCAAGACAAAGCTAAAGCCATCGTGGCCAGTGCTAGTTTCCAATCAATTAGTTTCTCCTAGGAATGGAGAGCAACGCCCCGAAGCGTTGGTTGACACCAGCAAAGATGAAGAGGGTTTCCAATCAATTAGTTTCTCCTAGGAATGGAGAGAAGAATAATTAAACATGGTTATGCTCATAAAAAAGTGGGTATGGTTTCCAATCAATTAGTTTCTCCTAGGAATGGAGAGTAATCAGGGTAGATTTTATCACCCCATATTCACCATGTTTCCAATCAATTAGTTTCTCCTAGGAATGGAGAGTCGTTTTGTATGGGAGGGACATCTACCTATCGCCAACGGGTTTCCAATCAATTAGTTTCTCCTAGGAATGGAGAGTCGTTTTGTATGGGAGGGACATCTACCTATCGCCAACGGGTTTCCAATCAATTAGTTTCTCCTAGGAATGGAGAGCTAGATGGAAATGTAATTTTCTGGCAGAATGCTATCGGGTTTCCAATCAATTAGTTTCTCCTAGGAATGGAGAGCTAAACAACAAATTGCCGACGCCCTTAAATCTCTTAAGTTTCCAATCAATTAGTTTCTCCTAGGAATGGAGAGCAAGTAGTCCACCTAACAAACATTTTAACAAAGGTAATCAAAGTTTCCAATCAATTAGTTTCTCCTAGGAATGGAGAGCAAGTAGTCCACCTAACAAACATTTTAACAAAGGTAATCAAAGTTTCCAATCAATTAGTTTCTCCTAGGAATGGAGAGCAAGTAGTCCACCTAACAAACATTTTAACAAAGGTAATCAAAGTTTCCAATCAATTAGTTTCTCCTAGGAATGGAGAGTTGTAGTATTGGGTGACTTTCTCAATGATCCTAAAATTGAGTTTCCAATCAATTAGTTTCTCCTAGGAATGGAGAGAAATGGCATTATCAATAATTTGAGCCGTCGCCTGATTCTTTAAGTTTCCAATCAATTAGTTTCTCCTAGGAATGGAGAGTTGTTGGAGTAGGGAGTAATTTGTGGCAAGCTGCTGATAAGTGTTTCCAATCAATTAGTTTCTCCTAGGAATGGAGAGTCGTTTTGTATGGGAGGGACATCTACCTATCGCCAACGGGTTTCCAATCAATTAGTTTCTCCTAGGAATGGAGAGTCGTTTTGTATGGGAGGGACATCTACCTATCGCCAACGGGTTTCCAATCAATTAGTTTCTCCTAGGAATGGAGAGCAAGTAGTCCACCTAACAAACATTTTAACAAAGGTAATCAAAGTTTCCAATCAATTAGTTTCTCCTAGGAATGGAGAGCAAGTAGTCCACCTAACAAACATTTTAACAAAGGTAATCAAAGTTTCCAATCAATTAGTTTCTCCTAGGAATGGAGAGTTGTAGTATTGGGTGACTTTCTCAATGATCCTAAAATTGAGTTTCCAATCAATTAGTTTCTCCTAGGAATGGAGAGAAATGGCATTATCAATAATTTGAGCCGTCGCCTGATTCTTTAAGTTTCCAATCAATTAGTTTCTCCTAGGAATGGAGAGTTGTTGGAGTAGGGAGTAATTTGTGGCAAGCTGCTGATAAGTGTTTCCAATCAATTAGTTTCTCCTAGGAATGGAGAGTGGGGGAGGGGAAGCCATGAATCACCAATATGCTGATTACGTTTCCAATCAATTAGTTTCTCCTAGGAATGGAGAGTATCTATTGTGAATCCTGCTGAATGATAACAAGGTCCGCCTAGTTTCCAATCAATTAGTTTCTCCTAGGAATGGAGAGTGAACTTAATGATTATGCCTGCTACGAAGAAGAACAGCTTAGTTTCCAATCAATTAGTTTCTCCTAGGAATGGAGAGTAACGTCAAAGCGCCCGTGGGCGTAGACAGTAGCAAGATAACTGGTTTCCAATCAATTAGTTTCTCCTAGGAATGGAGAGAGATGGGGACGTTACGCTCGCTGTCATCAGCATCGAAGAGTTTCCAATCAATTAGTTTCTCCTAGGAATGGAGAGAAATTAATGAGGTAATCCCGTGTCTAGCTCCAAAGTATTCCTAGTTTCCAATCAATTAGTTTCTCCTAGGAATGGAGAGAGATGGGGACGTTACGCTCGCTGTCATCAGCATCGAAGAGTTTCCAATCAATTAGTTTCTCCTAGGAATGGAGAGAAATTAATGAGGTAATCCCGTGTCTAGCTCCAAAGTATTCCTAGTTTCCAATCAATTAGTTTCTCCTAGGAATGGAGAGAGATGGGGACGTTACGCTCGCTGTCATCAGCATCGAAGAGTTTCCAATCAATTAGTTTCTCCTAGGAATGGAGAGAAATTAATGAGGTAATCCCGTGTCTAGCTCCAAAGTATTCCTAGTTTCCAATCAATTAGTTTCTCCTAGGAATGGAGAGGGGTATTGCAAGGAAGGTTTGGGGGCCATAGGGCATGTGTTTCCAATCAATTAGTTTCTCCTAGGAATGGAGAGGGGTATTGCAAGGAAGGTTTGGGGGCCATAGGGCATGTGTTTCCAATCAATTAGTTTCTCCTAGGAATGGAGAGCAGTTTATTAGTACCTTTTGTCAAACGTACCAAAGATGTTTCCAATCAATTAGTTTCTCCTAGGAATGGAGAGGTTAATTTCATCCAAGTGGAATAGTTTTAGCGCGCGCTCTTTGTTTCCAATCAATTAGTTTCTCCTAGGAATGGAGAGATTATCCATCCACAGTCAGGCCATAGAGAACCTGAGCTGTTTCCAATCAATTAGTTTCTCCTAGGAATGGAGAGCTAAAGCTGTCAGCCCGCCACAGCCGGAACCTGACGTTTCCAATCAATTAGTTTCTCCTAGGAATGGAGAGATCGATCCCACTCCCGTAGCCACTGGTAAATTGGGGGGAAGTTTCCAATCAATTAGTTTCTCCTAGGAATGGAGAGCGGTAAAGGTGAAATAACCGCTTGGTCATTAGCTTAATTGCGTTTCCAATCAATTAGTTTCTCCTAGGAATGGAGAGGCTCGAAAGAGAAAGCCAAAAAACCTACCGCAGATCACAGTTTCCAATCAATTAGTTTCTCCTAGGAATGGAGAGCGAGAAAGGCATTTGAATGGCTATAAGCTAGTGTAGTTTCCAATCAATTAGTTTCTCCTAGGAATGGAGAGTCGCCTACACAAAATTGGTTGAGCAGATCAAGGCGATCGAGCAGTTTCCAATCAATTAGTTTCTCCTAGGAATGGAGAGTAATAGGGAAGATGCTAGATATAGACACTGAAAGCCCGAATTGGGGTTTCCAATCAATTAGTTTCTCCTAGGAATGGAGAGTAATAGGGAAGATGCTAGATATAGACACTGAAAGCCCGAATTGGGGTTTCCAATCAATTAGTTTCTCCTAGGAATGGAGAGGAATAAAACTCAGCCTACCTTGGTTGAGCGTCTGATAGCAGCCAGTTTCCAATCAATTAGTTTCTCCTAGGAATGGAGAGCGTGAAGCGCTTGACTTCCTTTGGACGGCGGGTATATGTTTCCAATCAATTAGTTTCTCCTAGGAATGGAGAGTTCGGTCGTCAACCCAAATCCGCTGCTGATATCTACGCTGAGTTTCCAATCAATTAGTTTCTCCTAGGAATGGAGAGCATAAGGGCGGCGCTAATGCCCAAACCTTACGTCTGGTTTCCAATCAATTAGTTTCTCCTAGGAATGGAGAGGTGGTAGCGGCTTCATAGAGCACCACATCATAGATGGTTTCCAATCAATTAGTTTCTCCTAGGAATGGAGAGCAAGTACTACCTTAGTATTAGGTTTATATAAGAGGAATCTCTCGTTTCCAATCAATTAGTTTCTCCTAGGAATGGAGAGCTGAGGCCAAAGCGGTCATGTTCCGTCAGAGTAAGGTAGGTTTCCAATCAATTAGTTTCTCCTAGGAATGGAGAGTGACCCCATTTTAAACCCTTATGGAATAGGGCATCCAATGCCCATTTGCGAGGCTCAGCAAAAATTGACCGTAATTGGGAAATTCCAAGGGGAAAATAAGAGCTGAAAGCCTTACACAGCGAGCTATCGAGGCTCCTAACGAGAAATGGACATTACAGCGATTTTCCATCAGCCTCGCAATAGTACATCAATGATCATCATAGACTTTAAACAATGACTGATCCAGGAGCCTCAGTTAACGGCGGTTCCCCCCAGACATCCACTTGGGTTAGGGTATGCCGAGATAAAGGGTAAAAGCGTAAACTATCTTCCTCCGATTGGTAAATTTTGCGGAGACGGTTTTGTAATTCCTGGAGCTTAGACTTAGACAGCGTACATTCAAAAACGGAATATTGCACCCTTTGGCCATAGCCCTCCAACAAATCAGCTACTTTTTTGCGACGGCGATCATCAGGAATATCGTAGGTAATGACATAGAAAAGCATCAATTAACGAATTAAAAAAGGAGAATAACTATCCACAGGAGAATAAATAAAAGCCTTGTATTTTTTTACCTGTTCCACCAAACAGTGCCAGCGGGGAAAATCACCCTGGTCAAAAGATAAAACTTCTTCCATTCTGCCGACAAAAGCCCCCAACCACTTTTTACGGCCGGAAGTATTAAGAAAACAACCTCCGTTTTTAAAAACAAAATCTTCCTCAGCATCAATTAAACGGCGATTAATCATGTATAAAACCAAAGAATCCACAATAGGAACACGAAATTCCTCAATTAGATCTGAAGCTAACGCAGCATGCCGTTCCGAACCTTGATGTAAACAAGCCTGGTAGGGATCTAGCCCCTGCAACTCAATTAAAGTTAGTAAATGATTCCAGAGCACCTGATAGCCAAAACTAAGCATGGCATTAACAGGATTACCGGGGGGACGACGGGAACGACCAAAAAAGATAAAGTTAGAATTTTCAATGCAATCTGCCCAAGCTTGGAAATACAGATTAGCCGCTGTGCCTTCATAGCCTAATAATTGCTGCAAGTGTTCTGCCTTAGTGGCCAATTCCACAAAATGCTTTAGTCCATCGATCGCCAACTGGAGAGAAGGAGTGGGGTGCTTGCGATGCTGACGTTGCAGAAAAACCCGACCATTTTTAACCTTAGCCGCCACAATAGTACGGGCAGTGATCAACAGTTGTTCCCGACCAAGTTCCTGTTGATAGCGACTGAGATGACGATAACCCCGTTCAATGGCGATGATGCGGCCATAACAAAAGCCCATGCGGGAAAGATAAAGGATGGGAATATTACGACTAAGGCAAGCATGGATGGCCTGGGTGGTGACCTGGGCCTTACCAAAAATCAATACCTGTTCCAAAAAAGGCAGTTGCACTTCCGCCAGAGTCTGACCCTGACGTTTCACCAAAAGAAACTCCTTTTTCAGGCAAACATAACAATCAGACTGGGAAACATAGAGAGTTTTCACCAACGGTCCGGCCTTTGGGTAGGTTGATGGGAAGTCTGAGGCGCAATGTCAGCATTACGGTTAGCACTAGTAGGTAAGCCATGGGGATTGGCGTCCCGGAGTAGCCAGCGCACCGCAGTATCACCGAAAATACTAAGAAAGAAAGTTGAACAAGCCACCAATAGAGTATTGATGATGACCGCGGCCAAACCCAAAGGGGCAATGAGCAAAATCACCAAAGTAATTAGACCATTGGCAATAGCCAAGACGAGATTACGGGCAAACAGAAGCCGGGAAGGAGAATACATGGCAGCAATATTGGCGAGGAAAGTTGCCGAAATTCTAACCTCCCTGCTTCCATAATAGTATGAAGTTTTTTAAAGACAAGTATTAAGAAAAGCTAAAAATCGTTCTTTTTTCTGGGAAGTCCGCTAGGCTAACGGAATCAAAGTTGTTTAATCACTTTGAACTGACTGTGCAACCTACCACCACAAGGAAATCGGCCCGTGTCTGAAGTCTATTGGCAAGCAAAAATTTGGGGGTTACTCCATGATCCAGCATTGAAAGCTTTGCATAATAACTCCAGTGGCCGTGGTGAGAATAGCTTTTGGCAAACTTTGTCTGTTATGCAAAATTGGGTTGAAAATGGGTTCGACCCCGAAACTAGCAGCAAAACAATTTTTAAACAGATAAAAGCGGCAGATTTTATTGCATCAGCCAGTGACCGAGGGGCGATCGGAGCAATCCCAACTGCCGTTAACTATGACAAGCAGGGATTAGAACTGAGTCATTTATTATCCGGACAAAAACACTATTTAAAGCTTGGAGCATCAACGCATCAACAACTACTCGACAATCGCCGAAATTTTCTAGCTCAAAAAGAACAAATGTTGGCTAGTTTATTGCCCACCTCGATTGAAGATGATCCTAAAAAAGTGTTCTGGTGGCTATGGCGTTGTTTGCCCGAAGCCACTTGTCAGCTTTTTGGGGATGAAACGTTACATCTTATGCCAGCGGAAACCCGCTTTCCCGATAGTTCTATCTGGAGCCATGCCAGCATGACCGCTGCATTAGCCGGGGCACTGACTGGCTATGATTTAACCTTAGAGAATTTACAGAAAAATTGGTCGGGGGAAAAACCCCATGCCTATCTGGCGGTATTTACCTTTAGCCCTGTGCAAGAACTGATTAAAGCAAGCCGTAAGATAAAAGACTTTTGGGCTGGATCTTGGGTTTTACATTATCTATCCGCCAAGGTCTGTTGGGAATTGGCCCAGCAATATGGCCCCGATTGTTTCCTCTATCCCAGTCTTTATGGTCAACCGCTCATTGATCACTGGTTACTAGAAAAATATGCTGATTATGGGTTCGATCAGTGGATTGATAAACCCGGCGATCGCCAATTATTGACGGCGGGGTTTCCTAATGTGATCATGCTGGTGTTACCAAAAGAGAAGGTTGCGGCGGCCATGCAATCGGCTAAAAATTATTTACTGAGTGCTTGGCGCGATATTGCCCAGCAAGTATTTGAGGAACTTCAAGATAATCGATACTGGCAAAAAGACTTAAATCCGAACGATCCGACTTGGAAGCATTGGCTAGATGCCCAGTGGCAGACCTATTGGAGTGCCATGGCGATCGGGGCAGAGGGAGAAGCCCTAAAAAGTGGGGCAATGATCCAGAAAGAAGGAACTAAAGATATTGCAGAAAAGGAAAAAAGCTTAGAAGAGTGGATTCAACTGCAAAATAAAGCATTCCAATCCCAGCCAGCCCTCTTTTCCGAGGAAGAACAAGCATTTCAGACGGCTGCTGCTCAAAAACGTCTCAATAATCAAGGGCGTCTGTTTAGCGTCAATGTGGGCTCCTGGTGGGCGGATATTTTTGGTCAAACCCGCTTTGCCTTAAACGCCATTAAAAATGCCCGCAATTGGAAATTACCCACCGCTTTTGGCCCCCGGTCAACCATTTCTGGCATGGGACCAGTGGTGCATCCCCAATCCTCCCAGCATCAAAGGGATTGGGTCACAGAAGGAGAAACCCAAAACTATTGGCAACGTCAAGCCGGTTTATTTGACGGCAGTGAACAATTGAATGCTACGGAAACCGTTAAACGAGGCTTGGAAAAAGTTTTAGCCAAAATACTCAATCTTAAAAATGAGGAGGAGGAAATACTCAAGATTATTGCCGCTTCCTATCCTGATTTAACCTCTGGCGTTGCAGGTTATCTTCACACAGGCAACGATCTTGATCGTCAACAATTTGATCAGGCTTGTCAAACGATCCTAGATGAGTTTCCCTGGGCGGCAGATGTAATTAAGGGTATGAAAACCAAGTGGGGAATTCCAGTAATGGACAAAAAGCCCCAAAAATATCATCCCCGGTTATTGAATGCAGGTTGGCTTGTGGAAGATGTAGAAACGAAGGAATTACAGCAACTTCAAGACGAATTAAAAAAAGCGAAACAGGCCCAAGATAATCAAGAAATCACACAAATACAGAAAAAAATTAGCCAGATTAAAATTCAATATCGACAGGATTTACAGAGTTGTCTTGATCGATTGTTTCCGAAAAATAACCCAGCAAGTTGGTATCTCTTGGCCGCCGGGGACGGAGATGGGATGAGTGAATGGTTGAAGGGGAGCAAGATGAAACCCTACGCCGATTACTTCCCCCAGGCCCTAACCGTGCCGGAAGATTTACAAGCTACTTTTCAACCGTTCAGTACGAAACCGAAGCGCATGGGGCCCGCCACCCACAATGCCCTCAGTCGAGCGTTACTGGATTTTTCCAACCAATTAGCCCCCTACTTAACCGAAAAACGTTATGCCGGACGGTTAATTTATAGCGGTGGAGATGATGTGCTGGCCTACACCAATCTCTGGGAATGGGATAGTTGGCTCTGGGATATTCGTCAGGCTTTTCGGGGTGCTGAGGATGAGCAAGGGGAATTCGATAACACGGGTCACTATTGGCGCTTAAAAGACCCCTATGAAGGCTTTCCCAAACGACCCCTCTTTACCATGGGTAATGAAGCCACCATTAGTTTTGGCATTGTCATGGCGCACCATTCCGTTCCTCTGGCGATCGCCCTAGAAAATCTCTGGGAGGCAGAAGAAGGCGCAAAGGAGCATGAATATGACCTTGATGGTAAACCTGAAGGCAAAGATGCTGTGCAAGTCCGGGTACTTTATGGCAATGGCAATGTCCTTAAAGCCACCTGTAAGTTTGAGACATTCCAACAATGGCAAGCCTTAGTCAACATTGAAAAACTAGACGCCTCCACCTACGAAACAGCAGCCACCCTATTAGAACAACATCCCATTCCTGTTGATGACGCAATTTCACCATGGGTCAATGCGTTTGTAGAACGGCGCAGTAACCTCACTGACAACGAGAAGACAGCCCTACGGTCTCGTTTAGCATGTTTTCTCATCAAACTATGGCAAACCACTAATCACACCAAGGATAATGAATGGGAAAAAGAAGCTAAGAACTGGCTCAAAGTCGCTGCTTTTGTCAAACGAAATCGTCAAATTGTCTAGGGGGAAAAAGACCATGCAACTATTAACCAGAAAATTTACCGTTGAACAATATCACCAAATGGCAGAGCAGGGAATTTTAGATCATCAAGAGCATCTTGAATTAATTCAAGGAGAAATCATCACCATGTCTCCAATAGGCTTTCGTCATGCTTTTGTGACCACCTATTTATCTAATTGGTTTGCCCGTCAGTTAGGACAAAAAACTATTGTCTACAGCCAAAACCCAATTCAACTTAACAACAAGTCTCAACCACAACCTGATGTAGCTTTGCTGAAACCCGTTGATGATTTTTACGATTATCGTCTACCTGGTGCAGAGGATATTTTATTGCTTATTGAAGTGGCAGATTCCAGTCTCACTTATGACCAAACCATTAAAGTACCCCTCTATGCTCAGCATCAAATTCCAGAAGTTTGGCTAATTGATTTAACCCAAAATATCTTGCAATGCTATCTTGAGCCAGAACACAATAGCTATAAAAACCAAAGACAATTTTCCCCTAACCAAAGTCTTTTTCCAAAGGCATTTCCTGAATTAGAACTAACCTTAAATCGTATTTTCACTTAATCCTCAATTCACAATGTATTGGTATAAAGTCAATCCCCTTGACATTCTTCTCTTGCGAGATGCTAAACCCTTTACCCCCGGTGAACGGGCCTGGGCTGGTAGTATTTTTCCGCCTAATGGTCACACCTTAGCTGGCGCCATTCGGAGTTTATTGCCCAAAGACCAAACCGTTACGCTAACTGGGCCATTATTATGCCGAGAACAGATTCTCTACTTTCCTCGCCCTCTGGGTTTTGTGGGCAAAAATCCCTTACTGCCTTTAAAGTGGCATCCCCCAGATAGTCCCCTCAAAAATCAAATGCTGTGGGATAAAACCCAGCCAGCCCCCTTAGCACCCCTAAAACCCGTTTCATTAGCGGACAAAAAGCGGGAAGAAAAGCGATTTCGTTCCTGGCTACCGACTGAGGTGATGGGCAAGTATTTGGCACAGGGCCAGATTGAGGAAGAAGATTGGCAACGACCAGATGAAGAACCGGAAAAACCTTGGGTCACAGAAAGTCGTCCCCATAATTCTATTGAGGCAGGAACCCGTCAAGTCAAGGACAGCGATGGTTACTTTGTCGAGAATGGTATTCGCTTGCACAAAGATTGGTCGTTGGCGATCGCCGTTGATCGAGCCACCCATCAGCAGTTACAAGCCTTACCCCAACCCCTTTCAATGAGACTCGGCGGCGAAGGCCATCGGGTG
Source organism: Synechocystis sp. PCC 7339 (assembly GCF_019924095.1). Classification (NCBI taxonomy): domain Bacteria; kingdom Bacillati; phylum Cyanobacteriota; class Cyanophyceae; order Synechococcales; family Merismopediaceae; genus Synechocystis; species Synechocystis sp. PCC 7339. Next base: position 41,259 of record NZ_CP063660.1, on the reverse strand, counting down.
ACCCTCACCTATGAGCCGGCCCTAGATCGGCAATGGCAAACCCTGGAAGCATTGTCCGAGCAAAACAGTAAACAGCAGAAAACGGCGATCGCCTACCTGATGACCCCCGGCATTTTTGAACGAGGACAACAGGGAGTTGCTACCTGTCGCCCCTATCCCTGGGAATGGAAGTTAACCCATAACAACGGCCCCTTTATTTCCATGGCCACTGACCGCGCCGTTCCCATCAGTCCCCGTATCCGAGACCGCAAACGCCATCACGGTAGCAGTATTCCTGGGCCCCAAGTTTTTGCCGCCCCACCGGGAACGCTTTATTACCTTACCCACCCCCAAGGTTTATTCGCCGACCAGGACAATGCTCCCAAACATCTCAAACAAACCCGACAGTTAGGATATTCCCAACTGTTATGGGTAAACGTTAGAGAGGTTTAATTAATGAATGGTCTATTTCTTCTTCGTAATTTGCTCATTAATTGCCTTGGCGATCGAGGTGGCAATATTAGGACTATTGGGATTAACCGACAATCGTCTTTCGCTGGGAATTACAATCAAATTCATATCTTCCATGGGGATAGCTCCTAGCAAAACTTGATCTCCCATAACTAATGCTCCTGCAAAACCAATACGATTTTCAAATTTGATTTTAATCGGGCCAACGTAAGGAACTAGGCAATGACTACCATCTGCAAGTGTTACTTCTTTTTGATCGACTGTTTCCAACTGTAATTGAATTTGGACATGCTCTGGAATACATAAATGTACTGCCCCTGAGTCTACCAAAGCGTTAACGGTTAAAGCTTGTAACTGATGTTGACTAGGATTACTGAGTTGAATATCGGCAAACACTAAGCTCATGGGTAATTTCTCCGCTAACATTTGCTTTCATAATACTGCTCTGACAGAGCAACTAATTGATTGGCTATTCTCTTATAGTGAATTTCCATGAATATTCAGCACCTCTATCTTCTCGCTCCCCTGCATACTGGCGGCACAACTCAAGAAGGAAATTTACTCGGTATTGCCCGTGAATCCCACACCAATTACCCTTACATTCCTTCGAGTAGCATCAGGGGTAAAATTCGCTCTTTAGCAACGAATCCTGTCACAAAAATTGACTTATTCGGGCCAGAACTAAACTCCCCAGAAAGTAAAGAATATGAAGCCGAAACAGGTAAAAAGATTGATCAATTAAGTCAAGGCAGTATTTGGATTGGTGATGGCTCTTTGTTGTGGATTCCCATTCCCTCCCTCAGCCATGGGGTGATTTGGATTAGTTGTCCCTTATTGCTCAATCGTTATGCTCGGGTGGCTAACGTTACTCCCCAAACGCCTATCGCCCCTTACCTCTGTAATTTTCAGCAGGCCAACGAGAAAGTTTATTTAAAAGATGCCATTTTTGAGCCATCTGATTTAACCCAATGGCAACACTGGCAACAATTTATCCCGACTCAACTCAATGCGGCGATCGAACGAGTTTTAGTCTTACCGGATCAACACTGTGCCACAGTGATTCAAATGGGACTCTGGCGACAGGTAAAAATCAAGCTGGATCAGCATAAAACCGTTGATGGGGGCTTTCGCTATGAAGAGGCCATTCCCCCCGATACCTTAATGTATTTTCCTTGGGGGACGACTTCCCAAACAAGCAATACCACTCAAGCGGAAACAGATTTTAAGGCACTACTCACTCAGGACAGCATCATCCAAATTGGTGGACAAGAAAGCTTAGGACGGGGTTTTGTTGAGTGTTTCTAGGATTGCTTTGAATTGTCGTTCATTATTAGGAAAAAACTATGCCTGACTTTGACCCTCGTACCCTCAATAGACAAGCCTTTCAATCTCTCCAAGCTCTCCGACATCAAGCAGGGCAAGATAATGCTCGTTTAAAAGAGCAAAAAAACCAAGCCATGGAGCTTTATACCTATTTGTCCACCTGGGGATTAATGCGCTTAAAAGCAGAAGAAGTTGCCCTAAGTCAGGAAGGCAAAAAGCAAGTTGTCCAAAGTTTCTTTGCAAATTTAGCGACCCTCTCTGGTCGGAACAATTTAACTGGCCCCCAAGGATTAAATACCCTAGTTGGACTCTCTGCGAATGAATACTTAGGATTAACTGGATTAGGTATTGAATTGGCGAATGAATTTGGCTTTTGGGCCAATGCCGTTTATCACGATATCACTGGTGCACAGTAATTTTTAAGGTAATGAACAATGGCTAACACTCCCCGGCAACCAAACCGCCCAACCCCTGCACCGATTCGCCGTCAAGATCGTGCACAAGCTCCCAATCCTCCCAACAATCAACAACAACCTCGGCCGCCCCGACAAAATGGTGGAGGAAGAAGAGATGGCAATGGTGGAAATCATGGTGGCAACGGTGGAGGCGGAAATAATAATCAACAACCTTCCCCTTGGTTAAATCCCAATAATCAACCAATACCAAGTAGAAATGCCTCTTTTGTCGAATATCTACGCTGGATGCGTCCAGCCGACCATCAATATAAAGACGCAACCAAAGTCCAAATCCTTCAAATGGCAATGGACAATGCCAAATATTATGACGATCGCCTAAAAATTTGTAATAAACGCACCCAGGCGATCGCCGGAGAAAAGAATACATTTCAAGTGACTTGTCCCTGGCGGATTCGTGTCGGCGGACACAGGGGGCCAAAAAGCATCTTACTACCGGCCTTTGATTCGTTAGGAATGCCGTATATTCCTTCCGCAACCTTGCGGGGAGTCGCGCGAACTCAGGCAATCCGTGAGGTGATGCAAAGCACAGACAAGAACTGGAAAGATGCCGAAAAAGACCCCTTAATTGTCAAACATTTTGGAGCTTTAGATGCGGATAAAGCAGATCAAGCAGGCAAAATCGTATTTTTAGATGCTTATCCCACTTCTGGGAAATGCCTGACAGTGGACATGGCAAACAATATTTGGGGCTGGGAAGGCAATCATCTTAACTATTCCCCCAATCCCAATCCGTTTCTATCGTTGAAAGAACCCAATTTTTTAATTGGGTTACGCTTAATTTCTAACTACTCTGACCCGCAAATCCTAACGCAAGTGAAACAATGGTTGATTACGGGTTTAGCAGCAGGGGCTGGTTCTCAAATCAATACGGGTTATGGACAGCTATTGGAAAATCCCAAGCAATCACCAAATAAACCCTTTTTAGAAGTCGAATTTGCGTTAGAAGGTCAACTCATTCATGGTTATCAGAAATTTCCAAATGTTAATCGACCTTTTAAGACAGATAAAAAAGGTAATTTAAGGGCTGATACCGTACCTCAAAAAGAAGTTCGACCAACAGCCTTTAAGTCGATGCTACGATACTGGTTTCGGATATTTGTATTTGGCTTAATGTCTCAAAAAAACACCAAAACACTAGAAGCAAAAATTTTTGGGAGTTTAGATCCTCAATCTGTGGGATTTATTAAAGTTAGTATTTTTGAAAAAGAACCTGCGTCTGAAGATGAACAATGTGGAATTTTACGTCTCTTTTTTACTTCTGAGATTCATGAGGATCAAAAAAATAATCTACAAGAGCTTTTCAATAACCTAACTTGGTTAATGTTTTATCTTGGTGGAATTGGTCAAGGAGCACGACGCCCTTGTTACAATCGCCAAGGCAATCCAAAAATACGAGATTCATCTTTCTTTGTAGAAAGTCCTGATGAGTTTAGTGTGGTTCCAGGTAATGCTAATAAGTTCGCAGCAAAAATGTCTGAAAAAATTAATCAATTAATTAATAGCATTAATTCACTAAAAGCTAACTTTAATCTTTCTGAAATCGCCAATACCACTCACCTGTCTAATCATCAATGGTTAGAATGTGCAGATTCAAATTGCCAAATTTTTATTGTCCCTAACTCTAATAAAGATGGAAATAAATCCTATGCACTGAGTCAATTAAATCAAAAGTTTCATCAATTAGATGATGAAATCAGCTCTCTCAAAAAGGAAAAAAAATACAATGAATCTAAACAAATCTATTCTGAATTAAAAAATTTATGTGGTGGAGTTCAAACTGATAAAATCACTATAAATGGACAAGAGAAGGAACGAAAAGTTATTCCTTCTCCCATCTGGATTCGTAGTTTAGGTCGCTATGATGTAGTTACTGTCTTCGGCGCAACTGCTTCCCCTCGGTCAGATTATTTACAGTCTCTGAAAGGGGCAATCCAAGTTTTTCCCTTGAGCTAAACCCATGAAGAATATTTTCGTTGCCACCATCGGCACCCGCGACTTGATGTTTCAGGTTTCTTCTGGGGAATGGTTTAACTTGGGGGATGATCAAATGCGTGACGACATCATCTCTGAACAGAGTGAAGTGGTCAGCGATTTAGAACTACCAGATTTAACCAATCACCGGGATTTAACCCAATATTTGTTGCAGTCTGGAGATCAATATGTTGCTAAAATTAGGCCGGTTATCCTTGGTAAGATTTTTGAAGAAAAGTCGCAAAACTTGGAAAAAGTCTATTTGATTGGGACAGATCAAGATAAAACGGTCAAAGAACGTGGTAAAGACACAATTTATTCTGCTCAATTAATTGAACGGTGGTTGCAATCCAACTATCCAACTATCAAGACCGAAGTAATTCCCTTGGGACAAGCAGGGGAGAACCCCAGTGACTTTGAAGCCATGTTTCGCTGGTGGCTCACAGTTTGGCAAACTAAAATTAAACCTAATCCTGGTCAAAAATTATGGGTTTGCTTGAAAGGTGGGGTAGGACAAGCCTCAGAAGCATCCCGGATTTCTGGCTTAAATCTATACGGCGAACAAATTCAATTCTTTGAAATTAATCGCACTCCCAAGGAAAACCGTCAGGGAATACCATCAGGCTATACAGGCCCATTTTTAGGAACCAATTATTTATGGTCAGGGGTGCAGAAACAAGCCTTAGAATTATTGAAAAATCATAATTATTTAGCCGTCAAGACTCTTCTCAACCCCTATTTTGAGCAAACCCCAGAACAATGGCAAAAAGCCCAACAGCTTCTTAATGGAGCGATCGCCTGGAACCAAGGTCGCTTTGATCAATTCTATCAACAGGTTCAGGGCTATTTAGATCAATCCCAAAGGCAACAGAAAGCTCAATATTGGTGGCAAGCTTATGAACAAGCCTATATTGCTGTCATCCGCCTTGAACAGAATAATACCACTGAGGCTATGCTCCACAGCTTTCGGGCAATCGAGGGTCTAATTGATTTATGGATTCGACAAAACTTTAGAAACCATCTTGCAAATCAGAATAGTCAAAGTGAATTTCTAGAGCTAAAATCTAGTGTTTTAGGAAAATATCCAGCTTTAAAGACCTATTTTGATAGATATGGCAAAGAGAATAAGAATAGCCTTCAGGTCAGAGGTGAAATCCAATCTGCGCTCATTAAGCTATTAATTCCAGAAGCAAAGCAGGATAAAGGCTTTTCTGCTTGGGATAGTAAAAAAGCTAGATATATTCGGAATGATTTATCCCATAATTTAGGGGGCATTTCAGAGAAAGATTTATACAATGCCTGGGGACAAGAGATTAATCAGCCAGATCAATGGCAAGACCGAATTTTACAGTGTCTTAATTTAATTACAGGAGAACACTTTGCCACATTTAACAATGCTAGCTTTTTTCCCTGGATTCATCATGCGTTGAAAGCAGAAGTTAAAAATTATCAAATCTAATACATTGCAATAAGTCTCGTTCTTTGTATGACCAAAATTCTCCTGATCACTGTGGGTGGTTCCCATCAGCCCGTAGTTACCTCCGTTCAATCCCTCAATCCAGACCGCACCATTTTTATTTGCTCCAATGGCAGACGGGGCAGCATTTCCCAGGTAACTGGGGAGGGGAGACCATGTGAAGTCAGACGTGGGAGCGAAGTGCTCGAAGAATTACCCAACATTCCCACTCAAATCAATCTAGGCGACAAATTTAATCCTGAAACCGACGTAATCGCCTTAGATAATCCCGATGATGTGTCCAGCATTTACCTCAAGATTAGTGATTGCATTCACACCCTCAAGCAAACCGATCCAAAAGCAACCCTGTTAGCAGACTATACCGGTGGCACTAAAAGTATGTCCGTTGCCCTGGCCCTGGCCGCCCTTGATGAGGAATGTGAACTCCATTTGACTACTGCCTCCCGTACTGACCTAATTCGGATAACCCGAGGCGAAACCGTTCGTCGGGCGGCCACCAGCGATTTAACTGTGCGGCGGTTATTAACTCAGGAAATTCCCACCCTCCTCGCCCAATATAACTACCCAGCGGCGATCGCCGAATTAGAAGCCTGTTTGCGGGATTTAGCCATTAGTGACCCCCAACCCGTCGAGGATTATTTGCGGCTGTGTAAGGGTCTGAACCATTGGGACTGTTTTGACCACGAAGAAGCCTGGTATGATTTGGAGCCCTTCATGAATCAGGCCCCCCTCCGTCCCCTATTGCTGTACTTAAAACGGGTGATGGGCAGTCGTCAGGCGATCGCCCCGGCCATGAATACAGCATTCAATGCCCCAGATCAGATTCCCGGCCATGGTTACGAACTGGTGGAAGATTTATTGTTCAATGCGGAAAGACGAGCCGCCTTAGACCGCTATGATGATGCGGTGGGGCGTTTATATCGGGCCTTGGAACTGTTAGCCCAAACTCATCTGTGGTTACGGTATCAGGTTAAAACCGGCGATGTGGATGTTGAGCAGATTCCCCTAGCGTTACGGGATCAGGTGCAGGCTCTAAAAAGTCGGGACGGCAAAATCCAACTAGCACTGCGGAACAGTTACGAATTGCTTAAACAATGGCCAACAGACCCCTTGGGCGCGATTTATCAACCCGCCGCCGAACGACTCTTTGATCAATTACAAGTACGAAACCACTCTATTTTAGCCCACGGGTTACGCCCCGTCACTGCCACTGATTATAAACAGCGCTTCCAAGCTGTGATTATTCCCTTCATAGAAGCCGGACTCAAAGCAATCATTGGTAATCAATCTAGGTTTGATCCCGTGCAATTTCCTACCCCAATTACCATCAATAAATATAATGCTTGAGGTAAACAAATAAAGGAACTAGGGTGGAGGGCATTTATTCTAGAAATTGCTGACAAGTTTACAATACTGAAAAAACTTTTAGGTTGATAAAGTAACATCGTACTGACTAAATTTACTGTCCTGGGAGATGAGAGTTAATTCTTCCGTCTGGGCTTGGACAATGAGCATCCGGTCAAAGGGGTCTTTGTGATATTCGGGTAAATTGGCGATCGCCAAGCTATGTTCTGCGGTGATATCCAGTACCCGAAAATTGTTGGCCTTGAGAACGGCAAGTAAGTTATCTGGAGTCGATAATTTCCCTAACGATTTTTTGATCGACATTTCCCAAATGCTGGCGGCACTAACAAAGACAAAGTATTCGGGGTTGGTAATCACTGCTCGCTCATTAGGAGTTAAACGACGGTCATTGCCGAGCCACCACAGCAGAATATGAGTATCTAACAAAAGTTTCATATTTCGTCGCCGTAAAACAGAGCGTTGATCTCTGGGGATTCTTCGTCAAAATCGTCTGCCATGATGATTTGTCCTTCCCAGGCTCCGGGTTGACGAGGCTCCGATGGGCCTTCATAGGGAATTAAGCGCACTAGGGGCTTGCCGGCCCGGCTAATGATGACATCTTCCCCAGCTAACACCGATTTTATGAGTTGGGATAGATGGGTCTTAGCTTCGTGGATATTGGCGTTACGCATAATCATTCAAATTTAGCTAAGCTTAGTCTAGTTTATCCCAGCCAAAATCGAAACCAACTCGGATGAAAAGCTATGCACCTGGGGCTAGAAAATCTTTTATTACAGCGGTGACAAGGCAAGCATTTCCGGGGAGCACTTGGGAAGCGCGGGATAAGTTAGGCGATGGTATTCGGATGTTGAACAACCCAGAGAAGCGGCTACAGCCAGAAATTTGGGATTATGCGGCGGAGGCACTAGATATCTATTAACCAATTGAAGGGCACACCTCTAAAAAAATCTTTAGCCAAATTGATCGGTACTTCAATAGTACAATCTTGATGCTCTTCCCTGAAAATTTCATGGCCATTATCTTTCACATAGCAGAAGTCCCACAATGGGCATTAGCACAACAGCGGGGACAATACGAAGCTGATTCCTTGGCAGAAGTGGGCTTTATCCATGGTGCCACCGCTAGCCAACTGCCCAAAGTGGCCCACACCTTTTATGCCGGTCGTGATGGTCTTTTGTTACTAGAGATTGATTCAGAAAGATTAACGTCTCAAGTTCGATGGGAAGCACCAGTTCATCCCCAAACCATTGAAGATATAAATCATTTGAACCAGGAAGTTTTCCCCCACATCTATGGAGCTGTCAACCTGGGGGCAGTGGTTTCAGTTCGTCCTTTGCAGTGGCAACAAGAAGGGTTTAATATTCGCTAACGTTCATATCCCAAACAGTCTCCCAACACCCTACGGTACCAAAAAAGACAATAGTGGGCAGATAATCTAGAGGAAGAACGTAGGCTAAGACAACCACGTTACTAATTTTGGGCTATCCTGAAGAATATTCTCAACCGCACACCACGCAATGGTCCACAACAGACCAAAGGAATCCCTGCCAAGGATACCGGGCCATGGCCCAGCAGTGGGAAGTGGTCAATTTTCAGTAATTTTTAGCACATCAAGCGAGGTGTATCATGGCTCAGCGGCAACCCCAGCCGCTTCCTGCAGCCCCCCAAAATGACCAAAACCTAAATTTCCTGTGTGCTTGGCGGCTCCGGAAATCTAGGCTGTATCGGGTCACCTTCTGGGCGAAGGAAGTATTTGTCCCATTCTTGATTCCGTCGATAAATCTTCCAAAGGAAAACCTCTTGAGAAAGCAAGGAGGGGGTATTTAGCTTATGTCTAATTATAGCGTAAGACCTCTATCAGACAACCCCCCCCTGGGAAATCCTTATCAGCAAGGGGTTATCAGTACCCAAGCCGTGGAGGAAAACCACCATGGCTAGATTTATTACCACCAGTAAACAAAGGGCTTGCCCCGTCTGTGCCAAAACCAATGGCAACTGCCGCATAGCAGAGGATAAGGTGCTCTGCATGACTTTTGCTGATGCCGTAGGGGATAACCCTGATTACGGTTACGCCAAGCCATCTAGGGATGGCCTATGGGGCATTCACGTTCCACAAAAGGACAGGGACAGGAACTTTGACCGGGCTGAATGGGAGCGCCGACGGTCTGAACGGGAAGAACGGCAACTGGAAATTGAGCAACAACGGCGGCAAAAATGCCTCAGCTCTGACCAGCGCCACGCTGAAATAACCGTTATTCTCGAACAACTCTCCCTATCTTCTCAACATCACCAATATCTACAACAGCGGGGAGTACCGGAGCAGATCATTGAGCGATGCCGCTCTGTCCAGCAATGGCAGAAATTAAGGCATCCAGCCCACATCAACCTACCAGGGGTATGGAAGGATGGTCGGGGCCTGACCAATGGCTGGGACGGTATTCTCATACCGGTAACGGACCATCTGGGTCGATACATCGCCCTCAGGCTGCACAACCCCCACGCCTCCACTAACGGTAAACCCAAATATTGCTGGCTCACCAGTAGCAAGCGGGGCATCGGACCCCAACTCAGCCATGGTGAATTGCCGGTGGCACTCCATGGACCGGAAGTTACCACTAAGCAGGGCTTTATTGGACTATGTGAGGGGATGGAGTTCAAAGGGGCGCTGGCAGCTCGTCGACTGGGGCATCCGGTGATTGGTTTCAGTGGGCACCATGCCATGGCCCAGAGTCCAGAACAGATACAGGGCATTATCGACCATTACGCCCAACAATGGGCCATGGAGCCGGAGGCAATTACTTTAGTTGTTATTCCCGATGACAATTGTCTCAGCAATAATGCTGTAGCCCGTTCCCTCATCCATACCCTTGATTATTGGCAAGGTAGGGGACAACCGATGGTGGTGGCCTGGTGGGGACAACAACCAGGGGTGGGGGACATTGATGAAATCCCCGATCATCTGGCAGTAGAGCAGATCAGCCCCCGCCTCTTCCGCCATAAATGTTCCATCCCATCTGGTCTAGGGAAGTTCCAGGATTGGATTACGGCACAGGTAGCCAAACTTAAACCCCAAGGATTCGCAGCTCTCAAACCAGAGGGCAAAATATTCACCGGCGATGGTCAAACCATGGCCAGTGCCCGCCAATCGGCTTGGCAATCAGCCCTTCATCGTGGCAATGCGGTGTTGGATGCTTCTGCCATGGGGGAAGGCAAATCCCATGGGGTCGCCAATTTCCATAATCCCTGGGGAGGAAAGGTCTGGTACGTCAGTCGGGGTCATCGCAATCCCACCATTGAGGCTATCAGTCATCAATATGTGGACTTACCTCCCCGTAGCCAATATGGTTTCTATCGAGACCACCAGGGCAAGCTCCAGCTAGCAAAAGCAGATACCCCAGAAACACTGATTGTTGAAAAGGGGAACTGCATTCGAGCTGACCTGTTCCCCATGCTGAGCAATTTGGGATACCAGCCCAACGGGAGCAACGACGGACTCAATCCCATTTGTGCCAGTTGTCCCATGGCTAATGTTTGTGCCCACAGTAGCGGTTGGTATCGGGCGGACCGCAGGGAAATTCTCAGCCATGCTTCCCATATCCGCTGTGACATTGAATCCATGCCCAGGGATTGGGATTATAGCCACGACATCATCATCCTGGAGGAAGCTACCCAGGCTCTCTCCCCCACTAAGACCATTACTGCTTCCTGGTCCCAACTATTAAACGATGCCCATCGTTGTCGGCAATGGTTATCGGGGGAGCAGTGGACTGTCCTAGACCACTTGCTAGTCACGATTGAACCCTTATTTGAGCAAGCTCCTTACCATGGTTGGCTCCATGGCGATATTCTCGACCAACTGCCGGGGCAACCCCTAGGGGTGTTAGAGGTAATCAGGCAAAACATCATCCAACAGTCCACAGATTTGACCCCTCTATTTCCCATTGCGGAACCGGAAACCCTGAGTGATAACCTCACCCCAGGGGAACGCAAGAAATGGGGCGCTGGTCTCAAGGCTTTCAATGCCCATCAGCACCGCACAGCTCACCGTCAGAGCCAGCAAAATCTACAAAATCTACCCCCCAATGCTATTGTTCATCTCCTCACTGCCATCACCGGCGGTTCTGGGGTGGGACTACAGTTGCGCCGCCAACAGCTCTACCTCACCATTGACCGTCGCCCTGATTATGCTTTCCTCAACGATGCCAAAGGCCTAATTCTCCTTGATGCCACCACCAACTCTGAGCGCCAACGCACTTTCACTGGCATTGAGCGGGAAATTGAGGTTATTCGCTCTGATGCTCCTCCCCTAACCAATCTCAAGGTGCGGCAAATTAACATGGCAGGCATTGCTAGCCGCGATATCAGTCATGATGCTGTTAACCGTATCCAGGGGGCTCTACAAATATTGGGGGACCAGCCCACCATTGGCATTAAAGGCTGGGGTAAGTGGTTTGATTGGGATGGCCATTGGTTTAACCATAACCGGGGTAGTAATGCCTTTGTTGGTCAGACCCAAATGACCTTTGTCGGCTTGCCCAGTCCTAACATTGGTGCAGTGCAAGCAGAGTTAATTGCCCTCCACGGCAACGCTGACCATTGGCAGGAGGAATTCCATCGTCGCCAGAATGAGGAGATTTTGCAGGGCATCGGGCGACCCAGGGCTAATCGTTTCCCTGACCAATCATTTCTCATCAATATGATTGTGCCCCACGGCACTGACCTCTCTTGGCTTTCTGCCTATGGCATAACGGTGGAGATTAATGATGCCATGGCCCTGGATCCGGCCCTGGGTGATACTCAGCAGGTAGCCCGTTTCCATTTACTCCAAGCTATTCGTCAGGTGATGGATCTTGGCATCAAGCCCACCCAAGCTGCCATTGCTCAACGCCTGAACATTTCCCAGCAGGCCATCAGCAAGCTGTTGAAAAATGCCAAAGTCAAACTGGCTAAGCTAATAACCGCCATGGTTTCAGCCGTTTCCCGGCAAAATACAACCCCCCCTATAAAAGGTCATAATAGGTCGGGTTGTGAAAATTCCCAGCAATTGCTCCAGGATTACGCTTGGTTCCTCAATCTTGACCCTGGTTCTTTGGCTGCTGAGGTCATTCAAGTTGCTATGGCGGATAATTGGGATGGGGCTTTATCAATGCTTGAACATCTGCCCAAACCTTTACTGGTTAGGACGTTAGGCGTTATTTATGCCTTAATCTGTCCCCAACCACCTCCCGATGTGGGTTTAGAGACCAGTTAGGACAAAAATCAGAACTTTTTCGGGTTGGCCAATTTCCAACGACCCTTATGGCCATGGGTAATGGTAGTGGACAGGGCATTACTGGCGGCTAGGACTGGTACAGAGAGTAAGAGTGCTATTCCCAGAGCCGGTAAAAAGGAGAGGGATTTAAAAGCAAAGAAGAAAACCGGCAAATTTCCCACAGTATCAATCTATTTGCTAGTGGTCATCACCACCGCCGTAGCCTTGGCCGACTTTTTTAAATCAGGGGTTACATGGTAATGCCCATGGAGAGAATCGGGGTGCACATAAGTAAAACCCGGCACCAGTTGTTGTAACTGCTGAATTTTGCCCCGGAAAGTCTGGGCGGTTGATTTTCAGCCATTGGATCAAGTCCCGTACCTGCTGGCGATCGCCGTCGGTGATCAGAATGGCACCAGTCTTAATGGTCATATTAATTTCGAGCTAAGTTACCAATAAAGTCTCGGAGGATTCAAACGGTGCGGTGACTCCACCTGCAATGGGGACAAATATAAAACTGTCATGTGGCCTATGTCAGTCCCCCTAAACTCCTCGTCAGGGGGATGTCTACATAAAAAAAAGGAAGTAGTATGATGATTCGATTTAACTAACTGTGGGAAATTATCTCCTCCCTCTGCCTTGCCTTAGAGGCTTATAACTCAGTTTTTGTCATGATGTTTTCTAGGCTATCTAAATAGCGGCGGTTACTGCGACCAAAAGTGATGCCATAGTTATTCATAATTAGCAGGGCAACGGCTAAATCACTTTCGTAATATCCTGCATAGAGCACATAAAAAAGCATTGCTACTAAATGGTCAATGGTTAAAATACCTGCGATCATTCGGTGCTTCTCAGGAGGAGGAGAAGAGGTGTAGATAACGCCTAAACCACCGGTATCTGTCGGTTTTACGAAAAGTATGGCCAGGAAATTGTCAAAATCGCTAACTTGATCAAAAACAACTGTGGGAACAGATTCTTTGTCTGCAAAATAGTCTTTTATTTGGGAATCGAGCAATTCAAAATTAAAATTATTGAAGCCTTCATCTACCTTTTTGAGAATTTCTAAAATTTCCGGAGATACTTCAAAAACAATGCTCAAAAGTTTCAGATGCCAAGAGTAAAAATTCTTCTCGCTTTCTGCTAATCGCTGTAGGCATTCCTTTGCTTTTTCTGTTACCTTGACTTCCTTACCAAGGAGATTAGAAAGTTTAAATTCAATCGATGCTTTGAAATCAACCATACTGTCCATTTATTTACTTGTTTACTGCCTTTGCATTAAAGCAATTGAGTGGAAAACGGTTTTTCCGTAGGGGGGAAAGGGATAGTTCCCTTCCCCTTGTCGATTTATTGTTTGAGCAGGCAGAGGGAAAATTGCCGAATCCACTTTTTGGGAATCAAACCATCTTTACCTGTAAGTAGGTGCCGGCGCATGGAAAATGGCAAAGCAAAGCTATTCTCATATTCCAGCAGGCGATCGCCATGGTCAAATACCGTAGTAATGCCTGAGGTCTCGTCAGCAAGCTGCTTGAATCTGGGGCTGTCCATAGTCAATCTGAACGTTATTGGTGCGGTAACGCTGGCGAAGTTCTTTAACAGCCGGTTGCAATCCAGATAAAAAACTAGGTATGCAAGCGAAATTTTGGCCATAGGAATCCATCACTATCGGCAATAGCGTTTCGTACATATTTATGCTGTCAAAAAGTGGAAGTTATTTAATGAAGCGAAAAGTAAGATTGATGCGAGGATTAACAAATTTCTTTGTTTTAGGAATCTGATGGAGCCAATGTTCCTAGGTTGCATCTAGCATCAGTAATACAGAACCAGAAGTTAACATTAATTCCACCTTGTCAATGGTGGAATCTGTTTTGTGTTTGAGGAGAAAGCGCCGGGTGCCCCCAAAGCTTACAGAGGCAATGGGATAGTTTTTTTTCAGTTCTGGTTCATCGTCGGCGTGCCAGCTGACTCCATCTTCTCCAGTGCGATAAAAATTCAATAGCACAGAATTAAAAGTTGCCTTTGCTAACGTTTCCACTTTGGTCTTGATTGTTTGCAGTAGGGGTGTCCACGGTGTTGGCTCCATGGCAATGCCAGAGTAGGTGTAACTCCGTTCTGGGTCACCATACCAAGCAGTCAAGCGGGGTAGAGGTTGGGACTTGCCAAAGAGCGTAATTGAATCCTGTTGCCAACAAATTTCTCTTTCTAGTTGGTTATAGTGACTAGAAGCTTGGGCATCGCTGAAGATAGAGTGATAAAGTTGTAAATGGCCATCGGAGAGAATGATTTCTTCGGGAGAGCCATGGGGATAAATATCAAAAAAATTGAGTTGTTCAATCAAAGTTTTTTACCCTCGTCGCCATAAAATTAAGCTATCATTGCCAGAGAAAAAGGCTTTTCTAAAAGCTCTATCAGTGCATAAATTATTAGGGCAGCCCATGTTTTTTACCTTAAAACCTGTAAATAAAGTTCTTCCGGGTACCCATTGGAGAAGAAGCTAGTTATAGCAGGGGAAAACCAGGCCCAATCCTGAGCTTCACTGAGATACCAATAGCCATTAAATTCTGGTTCCTGCCGTCGAAAGCTTAAATGTAAGCCCGGAAATCCCTGGGCACTGAAAATCAATTGAAACTTGGCTCCCTCACTGGGTTCAATGCCCAAGCGTGTTTGAGCTAATTGGGTTAAAACGATATTTGTGCCCGCCACAAAAGGTTCTGCCATGACTCCCAAATTAGGGGCATCAAATACCCAGGTTCGCCCAAGCCAGTAGGGTTGAATGGTGAATAAACTGTTGTTAATAAAAGTGGTCATTTTGTCTTCTCTAATCTGATTCGTTTGACAATTATCGTTATATCTCACTGTTGGAAATTAGTTTTTCCATTAACTTATTAACTGTGAAAAATCAATGCTTGCTAGTTGGTCATGGGGAATATAGTGCAGTTCAGTAAATCCTTCATCTTTACTGGGAGGGTATTTTTCTAGAGCCATGGCATAAATCTCAATTACATCTTCCGGAACCTGTCGTTGTCTATTCCTATTTCTTTGGTAACAAACTTCTAATGGCGTTTGTAAATACCAACCAATAATCTTGAGGTTATCGAACTTTTGCAAGTTGCCCAATAATTCTGAGCGCCATGCTTTTTGGGCATTGGTAGCATCATAAATAATTTGTTTTCCAACGGCGCACTGCGAAGCGGATCTCTGCGAAAGCGCCTGCCGAATATCAACGGAAATTTTTGCCTGGATCGATGCCCAATTTCCCTGTTGACTAGCATCCCCAAACAATTCTTCCCGGATTTGGTCAGTGGAAATTATCTGGCTTTCGGGTATGGCTTCATGGAGGTAAGCTGCTAAGGTAGATTTCCCACTGGCCGGGCAGCCGATTAGAACATGAAAAACAGATGTCATTATTGCCGCGTTGCTTAGTTATTTATTAATAGCCCGCACTTGAATATAGAGTTTTTCAGGATGACCATTGGGAAAAAATTTTAGGGTAGCTGGACATAGCCAACCCCGATCGCCGTGGTCGAGGTCTTGATAATCAATATCCGTCTCTTGTCGTTCGAAACAGGCATGGTAACTTGGAAAGCCCTCAGCACTGAAGATTAACTCGAACTGACTGCCTTTTTCGGTCTCCAATGCCAATTCTCGCTTGACAATGGCACTCAAAATGGCATCAGCCCCGGAAACAAAAGGTTCCCCCAATAAACCGACTTCTTCGGCATCAAAGGCCCAGGTGCTGCCAGTCCAATAGGGGCTAATGGTGAAAATGCTGTTCATGTTTATTTGCTACTCCTTGGAAATATGACGAGTTGTGGTGAACCGATTACTGGGGTTAGTCTCTGGCACCGGAAGAATGGAGCTTTTTGCGTAGGGCTTGCAGACGGGCTTTTTGTCGCCGTACTTTTTTTGGGGCCCCAGGGCTCTTTTTTTGCTCCTGTTTTTGAGACTGCCAATGTTTTAGTTGCATGGTGGATGACTTAACTCAATATTTACTTTCTAGCATGACACTGGAAAAGCTATTTTCTTGTTGGCTAAATTATTTGTTCAATTGACATTTGAGTAACGCCAATCATCAATGATGCCGGCTAACTCCATAGACCAAGCATTAGGGTTGCGGTCTTGGTAGATTTCCCAAAGATTCTGATAATACCAAAGGATGCCCGACTTACCTCGACTGAATTTGCTCCAAATTTCTTCTCCCTGGCGCCGGCGGTCTATTTGAATGGTGCGGGAGTTGTGTAATGTGTCTACCAAGGAAATTTTCAGGATGGAAAGGGAGCCATGACGTAGTTTAGTTAAGTGCTTTTGCTTTCTTTCTTCCCAGGGGGGCTTGGGCATAATTTGACTATCGGAACAGTCTAAAACTAGCTCTGCCACGACTTGCCCGAATTGTTCACGGATCAGCTGTAGGGTTGTGTCACCTCCTTGATCTTCCACCGCATCATGCAGTAAAGCGGAGATTGCTTCGTCTTCATTGCCCCCCATTTCTAGCACTAGGGCGGTGACTCCGAGCAGATGGCTGATGTAGGGAACCTGGGAACCTTTGCGAAATTGGTGGCCATGGAGCTGGTTGGCCAATATAAAAGCATTACTAAAGCGGGAAGTGAGGCTAGGGGAATTAAAGGTTGGGGAATTCATCGAAATATAGTAGTTGCACTGATTCAAGATTGGTAAAGAGTTGTCATGGTCTTACTGTCATCGGCCATCCGTTGTCTTAATCGCAAAGGAAAAAGTACTTCCACATTTGGTCCCCAAGCCCGTAGACGCATGATCACATTGTTGTCATCAACTCGGTAATCCATGCGGTAATAGCTGTGGGTGGGATTGTTGGAATCTGTACTCTGCCATTGTTCTAGATATTTGTTAAGTTGTTGATTTTCTGTTGCGGATAGGGCCTGTTTTTTTTGCCAACTTGCTAGGGCTTTGGGATGAGAAAATTTAGTGAAGGTTTCGTGGCGAAAGCTTTCATCAATGTATTTCTCTGAAAATTCTTGGTTGAACCGCAGGATCATAGTTTTTTGGGGTTTATAAAAGTCAAACCCTAGGGCTTGCCGTAGTTGTTGATCAATGTAATGGGGGGTGAAAGGTTTTTTTTCTTGGTCTTTTAGCAAGGTGGGAATAGCATCATCAGACCAATCTAAAGTTTCACAGTGTCGAATGCGGTCTAAGCGGTAGTTATACCAATCAATTTTATTTCTGTGTTTGGGGGTTTGGCCATAGCCACAAAGGTACAAAGCTCTTTGATAGTAATAGATGCAAACCGGGTGAATAATTCGCTCAGTTAGTCGATGTAAACTGGCACTGTCATATTTTAGCTTCACGACGGGAAAGGGATTTTTCTGCCAAATTTCCTTGAATTGATAGAGCAAATCGCTGTCCAGGTCTTTTCTGGCTACAGCATAATCCACGTGCATAAAAAATCGTTGGGTTTCCCCCTCTGTTTCTTGAAAGATACCTGGTACTTCACTCAAATCTTCGTGAATGATGGGGATAACAATGTTTTTCTTATCGCTATTTCTGATCTCAGGGGGCTGATAAAGCTTAGCAATGTCTTCCTTTTGATAATAATTTTTGCCATCATGGTCTAGATATCCTAATTTGACTAGATCTTTAAGATTGTTTTTTAAGGTTCTTCCCACACAGGCAAAGATGCGATTTTTTTTGGGGTTAGCCGGCGCTTTTGAGTTCCATGTCAAGGATTGCAGAAATGATGCCACCGATGCGTCATCGTTCAGACAACAGGCATTAATAAAATCTTGGTACCATTTTTGCTCTTCTTCCCGCAGATACCCTTCAAATAACCAGTAGTGGATGGTTTGGTTGCAAGGGCAGTTGGGATTAAGGTGTTCCAGGCTATTGCCATCAAATTGTTGATGAAAGTCAGCTACGTCGGTGAAAAAAGCATTTCGCCACTCCAGAGAGGTGAAGCTATGGCCCAAGTCACAGTAAACAGGGTCAGATTCGTGACCGTAAATGGAGCGGAGCATTACCCACAGCCGCACTGCCTTGGAGAGGCAAATGGGGCTACTTAGGGATTGCCTTGGTACTAGGTGGCTAAGTAGGTCTACTGTGGGGGAATATTCAAAGATAAATTCCATCTTTCTTGGGCTTTTCCAATGGGACTAGTTCTACTCTAGATCATTTTTGGAAATTAGCTTTTCCATTGGATGATATGCTAGTTTTTTTATTTTCTGGTTGAATGTCTAGTTACCATTTGCGCTTGGAAGGGGATATCCTCCACGGGGCTTTCAATCGGGCAGAACCTACGTCTGGCGATCGCCTGGTGGTGGATGCTGCCCAAGGTATTGATGAAATGATCCAACAGGGGGTTTTAGCTGGGGGTAATTTACTAAAAATAGAAGGACCCCAATCCGTTGCCGTTGCCTATACCCTTGCCCAACGGTTAGCTCCCCTCTATGGGGCGATCGCCGTTATGGATCCCAAGGCCTGTCGTCGGGGTTATAAGGTTTATATTGTGGCCATCAGCCGGGTGAAGAAATATCCATTGGGGAGTCTCATTGAATCACCAGTCAAGGTTTCCCAGCAAATTAAGGTAGCCATCTGTGGTTTTCCCCAGGTGGGCAAGTCGTGTTTAATTGAAGGCATTCGGCAAGTTATTGCTTCCCAGGTGGGGGCGCCCTATCCCTATGTCATCCGGGCTTGCCCCGATGGGGAAGGGGCCTGGCTCTACCAAACTCAAGTTAACAACCCTCCCCTCGCAGAAGACCTACGCTCCCAAAATTGTGGGGACTGGAGTTCAGCTTTTGCCACTATGGCAGCGGGCTGGGTTCGTTCTGCCAATGAAACTATTAATCTGATTGATACAGGGGGGCAACCTTCCCCGGAAAATCGATTAATTATGGCTGAAGCCACCCATGGCATTATTCTCTACAAAACTGCAGCAGAACAACAGCAGTGGCTTGAATTTTGCCAGTCTTTGCCATTGCCTATTGTGGCCATGGCGGAAAGTCGATTGGGCAATGCTGACGATGAAGTCAATTTAGGGGAAATAATTACTGGCATAGTTTATGGTTTGAGTCGAGGGGATGCTCAATTGCGGGATAAGTTGATGGTTCAGGCCCTAGGTCAGCGGTTGATCGAGCTCACTGGTCAAAGGGAAAATGATGGCGAAAGTTAGGCGGCAATGAACTGTGGGCATTTTTGATTCTGAGCAACTGATGGGGGCGGAAATAGTTGGTCTCAAGTTCCAGCTAGAGTCCATGGACACTATCACCCTGGAACCCCATTATATGAAGGGACTCCATGCTTGGTTTTTGCATCAAATCCAGGCCTACGATCCTGAATTGTCAGCCTATCTCCACGATGGCCAGGGGGAAAAACCCTTTACCCTTTCTCGGTTGATGGGGCCGATGCAATGGCGCAATTCCCATTGGCTTTTGCCTGCTCGGCAAAGTTATGAATTTTATCTCACCCTCTTGTCTGGCCCGGTCATTGAGGGAATGGTGCCTTGGTTCCAACAATTGCCCAAAAGCCTGACCCTTGCTCGTCAAAGTTTTCGTTTGCAGAAATTAGATCTTTTTCTGCCGGCGATCGCCTATCAAGATTTGGTGATGGGTTGGAATAGCGCAAAAAAAATAGAGCTATCTTTCCTTAGTCCCACCAGTTTTCGTCGCCAGGGAAACCATTATCCCCTGCCCGATCCCAGAAATGTTTTTCAGAGTTATTTGCGCCGTTGGAATGATTTTTCTGGTTATTTAGTGGAAGTGGAGCCTTTTTTGGACTGGATACAGCAATGCGTGCTCATTGATCGCCATTGGCTAGAATCTGTTAAAACTACCGCTGGTAAACAGGGCCAAGTAACAGGTTTTGTTGGCTCTGTGGCCTTTGCCTTATCAAAAAAAGCCCATGATCAGCCGGATTATATTGAGCTTTACTACGCCCTAGGAAAAATGGCTCCCTACTGCGGCACTGGGCATAAAACACCTTTTGGCCTGGGGCAAACCCGATGGGGTTGGAGAACAGGAACTATTCATCAATTTCTACCTTTGCAAGTTCAATTCCAGGAACAGGCCCTGGGGCAACGCATTGACCAATTGACGGAGCTTTTTTTGGCCCAACGCAAACGCACTGGGGGGGAACGGGCTTTAAATATTTGCCATACCCAAGCTGTGATCTTGGCTAGGCGGGAATTGGGGGAATCGTTACTGGCGATCGCCAAAGATTTGCAGATGCCCTATGAGACGGCAAAAACCTATAGCAAGCGTGCCCAAAAAGCTTTTAAAGCTCAAGCCGAAAAATCCTAAACCCCAGGCGATCGTTCTTTGCTAGGTCTTTATTCTTCAAGAATATCCACTTTTTGGGTCAGAGTCATGGTTGACTAGCTAACCATTGCTCGATAATTTCCTTCATCAAGGTCGAAATATCCACCCCGCGATTTTGGGCAATTTTTTCCAGCTTTTGATCCCGCTCATCACTCAACTTCAGAGTCACCCGGCGTTTCTTGACCTCTACTTTTTCTTCCTTTGCTTGCAATTCCCGCTGTTCCGCCCGATGTTGAGCTAATCGTTCCATCGCTTCTGAAAGTGTCCCAGCCTGGGACACAATTGGTTCGTTTGTTGCAAGTTCAATATAGCGATAGG
Source organism: Synechocystis sp. PCC 7339 (assembly GCF_019924095.1). NCBI lineage: Bacteria > Bacillati > Cyanobacteriota > Cyanophyceae > Synechococcales > Merismopediaceae > Synechocystis > Synechocystis sp. PCC 7339. The sequence goes on along the minus strand of NZ_CP063660.1, from coordinate 20,349 downwards.
CGGTGGATTTGCTTACTTCAATCCGTTCTAGCCAGCCTCGAAAGCCCCCAGTTTGGCGATCGTAAGTAAACTGTTGCTTCGCCATTAACAACGCTTTGCCTGCAATTAGGCCAGCTTGCAGTGCATTTCCTAAATGAGATTGGAAAGATTGGTGGGCAGCCTTAACAATATCCTCTAGCTCCACTAGGGTGGCGCCGTTCATATCAATTTCTTTCAATGGAGTTATGGGATCGGCAGCTTGGGCAAAGATGCCTTGCTGTTCTGCGGACGTAACTCGAATTTCAGGAACCGATAGTTTTTTTGACATCACACTGTACTTGTAACCATTGCCATATTTGTAGAATATCCCCTCCAGCATCTGTATTTGGGAAATCAGCGGCGACTTGTCCCTGGGACCACCAATCTCGATGGCTTGCCCGTTCCCGCACCGGCGTTAAACAAATGGGGACATTCAAGGGAGCTAGGGAAGTTATGATTCCGTCTGCATGGGCACGGGGGTGAAGTCGGTTGAGTAACATCGCAGTGGGACGATGGGCGTTTCGCACCAACTCCAAAGTGGCAGGTAAGGCATCCAGCGTTGCTTGGTCATAGACAACCGGAACTAAAACTACATCCGCAACAGATAGTGCATCATGGACCCCGGAGACGGAAGCGCCGGGTAAATCAACAATGGCTTTTTTCAAGGCTTTCAACCGAATCGCCACTCTTCCCAAAGAAACATCCACAACTTCCGGATTGTCAGGCCCACGGCGATCGGCCCAATAACAACACGTTGCTTGGGGATCTGCGTCAAGTAGTGGACTGCCAGAAATGACGGCTAAATTGGCCGCGATTGTGCTCTTTCCAACTCCTCCCTTGCCATTAAATACGACTATTTTCACCAAGCTCCTCCGAAAAATGAAAAGTAATCCGATCCATCCTAACTACTTAGCGTTGTAGGCTGGCCTAGAGAGTTTAATCGGCAAAAATTTTATTTACTTCAACCATCCAGATGATCATAGAATGCTCGACTTAGGTAGGTTATGCTAATTAATCAATCCCCAATCGCACCTCTGGTTGATTTGTTTCTCCATGAGCGAGCCTTCAAGCGATATCAATTAACCTATCGGGTTGGTTGATTTTGCCATGGAGATCTGTATCTACTTGCCAGATTGTTAGCGAAAGAGGAGTCCCCGTAAGTCCAAAAAATTAAAAATGGTTGCTTTGCCCTCACCGTCCTAGGCAACATCGAAAGAATTCAGATTGCTTCTGCCCAGTCTAGATCTGGAGGAAGTCTGCTCCAAGAGCCCGCTATCGTCAGCCCCGGTTGAACATAGTCCGCTCCCTGGGGGATAACCTTCACTAGTTATTTAGGACACGTATAGGAAGGCAATGTGAAGGATTTGTTTTACCCTAATCTCGGGGCAGGAGGAAAAGAAGAAGAGAAGCCTGTACCCGACTCCAGGGGTCAGAGTATAGCCAATCTTGGCTGGACGGTTGCGCTGAGCCCACTTCTGGAAGCCGCAGGTGCCGATGGGTTGTCCATCAGCTTGATTGACCAGCACCCAGCGGGTGTAGGTGTCATCGGTGGGCTGCACGAACAAATCCACAATGTTCTGGTCCTCCTTCAGACTGGAGATCGCCGAGTGATCCAACGGGTACCGGTTCACCGTTGGGTCTGAAAAGTGGTAAAAGACAAACTCCAGATCCGTCTGTGCAAGGGTGGCAGGTGTAGTCTTGGACTTGCAAGGGCTAGGAGGGGATGCATGGGATCAATGGGAGGTCACTTTATGTTTCAGGATTTGCTGCCGTTGAGAATCTGGGAGTTTAGCAATGGCAGTGCGCAACACTAACCGAGGCAGTTGCCCGCGATAGCGCAGCACAAATTCAAAAACATCGTCAGGGTAAGACTTGCTGGCCTCTTTCAGCATCCAACCGCAGCCTTTTTGCACTAGCTCGTCCTCCTCCTCCAGCAAACATTCCGCTACCATTAGTGCATCGGCCAACAGCAACCCCCGTCTCAGACCATAGATTAAGCTAACGGCAGCGGCCCGGCGCAGCCAACGGTTCGCTTCCCTAGTCCAAGGGATTACCCGCAGAGCAACCCCTGGAAATGTAGCGATGACCAGGCCCAGGGAGTGGGTACACAGATCATCGCAGTCAGGCCAACTGTTAACATACTGGCGCAGCCAGGACTCGAAGAGGTCGAAATGGTGAGCTTCGAGGTGAGCGCTATGGCGAAAGTTCCAATCAAAGGCGATCAACCTACATTCGTATGCCCCGGATCGTAACAGGACTTCGCAGTGTTCTAGTAGCTCCGACAAGGAAAGGTGGCGCAGTTCCCTGAAATACTGAGCAGACAGTTGCCGCTTGCCGCACCTGGGGAGTCGGTACCCCTAGAAAGTCCTGGACATCCACATTGAAAAGGGTGGCAATGCGATCTGGATAGCTCGCATCCGCCTGGGTACGTAAATCGGACAGCAGGGAATTCAGCAGCGATTGGGGGTCCCAGGAGTTCATGAAAAGTAAGTCAATTCGAGGGGGAGTTACCACCTAGTTTCTAGAGTACCGGCAAGAGCGGTCAACACCGGTGGGTTTGAGATAGAAGAACATGGCCTGTTCAACAAGGGGCTGTAGCGACCGGCAATCATCGGCGTAGGACTACATCATATGAAAGTATCGAGGGATACCCTACAAAGAAAACGACCGTTTTCCTTGCTCTTACGGTTGGTGTCGCTGACCATGGGTATAGAATCAAACAACTCGTCTAGAAAACAAAGCTAGGTTTATCCCCTTAACCTATCTTTTTTAGCGCCATGGAGGGAGGAAGTGTGCTCATTGGTTATGTGCGGGTATCAAAGTCAGATGGCTCCCAGGTGGTGGACCTAGAGGTAGATGTTCTAAGGGAAGCTGGTGTGGAGGAAGCCCGCATCTACAGGGACCTTGTCTCCGGTAAGACCTCAACTCGTCCAGGACTAGATGCTTGTCTGAAGGCCCTACAACCGGGTAATACTCTGGTGGTGGCGTGACCTTAAACACCTGATCGCGATTGTTGATAATCTCCGCAACCAGAATATTGGCTTTAAGGTGTTAGCGGGAGCAGGAGCAGATATCGACACCAGCACCGCCAACGGAAGACTCTTCTTTGCTGTCTTTACGGCACTGGCAGAATATGAACGGGAACTGATCGCGGAACCTACCAAGGCAGGACTGCAAGCTGAACGGGCCCGAGGTCGGCTAGGAGGGCGACCCCGCAGGATGGACAAAACAACCCTGACTATGGCGATGAATGCCATGGCTGACCCCCTGCCTGTGCCAAGGATGTGGCTGCTAGGTTGGGAATTACCACCGCTACCCTCTACAGCTACGTTAACGGTGATGGCACCCTCAAGCCAGCTGGCGAAGGACTATTGGAAGGAAGTCATCGGTAATTCTATCCATCGTCTTGACATACGGCGAATTGCCGTATAGCTTTGACTTATAGCTAGTATCTTGCTCAAATCCCCATGACCCCAACACCGAAGTCACAGTCTATGGCGAGGTTAGAAGCTCGTATCAACCCAGAGACAAAAGCGTTGATGCAGAAAGCTGCGGATTTGGAGGGACGTACACTAACAGATTTTGTCGTTAGCAGTGCCCAAGCTGCAGCCTGTAAGGTAATTGAGCGCCACCAAATCCTCCAGTTAACCCTTGAAGAGAGCGTAGTCTTTGTAGAGGCTTTACTGGATCCACCAGAGCCTAATAATGCATTAAAGTTGGCAGCTTCACGTTACAAAGAGAAGATGTTGCCCCATGGTATTGGTAATTGAACCCTTTAATCATGCTACTCACGTGCGTTCAAGCTTTTGCTGTGGAGAAGCAACTCTAGACAACTACATACAGCGGCAAGCTTCACAAGACCTGAAGAAGCGGATGGCGGCAGTCTTTGTTTTGATAGACTCTCCCAACGTGGAGGTGCTGGGATACTACACTCTTTCTGCCTACACTGTAAGCGTTACTGCATTGCAGGAAAACCTAGGCAAATGCTTACTCCGTTATCCTCAATTGCCAGCAACACTGTTAGGACGTTTAGCAGTGGACGGCGCCCATAAGGGGCAAGGGTTAGGAGAGTTATTGTTGGTTGATGCCTTAAAGAAAATACTAGAGACTTCAAGAGAGATTGCATCCCTTGCGATCATTGTAGAGGCTTTAAATCAACCAGCTCGGAGTTTTTATCTTAAGTATGGCTTTATACCCTTTCAGCAGGAGCCAATGAAGCTATATCTGCCCTTACAGTCCGTTGAAGGACTTATCTAGTCATCAGGGGGCGAATGTACCCTGAGATACTGTTGATGGTATTTGACTTAGCACCCACTTCTGAATGCCCATAGACAATTCGTTTTCCATTAGTTGAACTCTAAATAATACTAATTAAAACCCCACGTCTATGAAGACCCTAGGCGAGCTGTGGTAGCAGTCTCTGGGGGTCCCACTGTTGCTTCCGTAACTTCAACGGCTGTAGCAGGGGTCCTTAGGCTAGCCGTAGTTCCTGTTCATAGATTGGGGTGCCGGGATGCCTCTGCACGATGTAATAGTGGTTCGCTAGGGGTAGCAATGCTTCAAGTACTTTGTCAGCCCAGGTTCGGCATTGCTCTGCGGCTAAGATATCGCTAGCATTCCATACCCCGGTGATGATAATCGACCACTCAGCATTTCGCCCCGTGTAGGCTGTTGATAGTGGAGGTACGTCGTTAACAACCCCACCGACATGTTGAAGGTCTATTTGACACGTACTATTGGGAGCTTCGGCGATCGCCGGCTGTAGTGTCTCGACTAAGGCGTGACCACATCCCGCAGACAGGGAAAGGGAGTAGACCCAAGTGCGGAGCCGATGTTGGCGAGGGGGTAAGGTTATTGGGACTATGGGATGACTACCGTCCTGGAAGGGTAACGCAAAGGGTGGTAATGCTTCTAGCCCTTCTGCCTCGTTTCCCCAGCTACTAGGTAGCTGACTAAGGCAGTCAGTGGCTAGAGTATCTTCCACCGGCGCTACTGCGTAAGTCATCGCAATGGGCTTTGGGTTGTCAGGGGGGTAGCCGAGGATAAAGGAACAGGACGCACCCCGAGGTAAGCTTTCAGCTATGGTCAGTAGTTCTTCTAGCTGCCTCAGCTCGGCAATATGACGCTGTACTTGTAACCGTTGTCGGGGAAAAATTCGCAGGGTAGCCTCTGTAATGACCGCTAGGAAGATGGCAGCTCCCCTTAGCAAGATCCACAGTTGGTTGTCCCCACTACCAGCAGAGATGGTGAAGGGTTGACCATCAGGTTTGACACCCTTTAGCTCTTCAATGGCATCGATGGTTAAGCCAAGGCTACGGCTGAGATGTTCCACTCCTCCCATGGTAAGTAGACCAAATCCCGGCGTGCCATAGGTACCCACTGGAACCATGCAGTCGTGGGGAGCTAAGGCTGCTAGTACTTGACCCATCGTCGCTCCTGCTTGGACTCTGACCCTATTAGCTTCCACCTTGACCATGTTCAACCCAGGAGCGAGATCAAGCATTAGACTACCGTTAGCAGCACAGAAAGGACTACGACCACCACTATGAACACTGATGGGCATATTGCGACTAGCAGCGTATCTAACTGCCTCCTGTACTTCTGAGGGTGAGGTAGCCTGAATTATTAGCTCAGGCTGTTGGGCTGCAGCAGTCCCATTGATCAAGCTACTAAGGTTGCACTCATAGCCTCTGCTACCCGGAGTAAATAAAGCTAAACCCCCAAGTCTTTCTAAATCTTCCATCGGGTCTTTGAAAGTAGAAAAACCAAAGGTAATTGAAAATTGCAACAATTGAGGATGATGCGGGAGTTAAGAAAACTCTACCATAGCTACTAAAAGACCAACTTAACCCTAAGAGTTCACAATAACCCTCTTTCCTGAATCTCGGAAAGAACATTTTTCAGTACTACACCTCATCATACCTAACCTAGCTCTGGCTCAATAAACTGACCCCTAAATAACCTAGCGGTCGAACCAAATTATTATCTGTGCAAAAAAAATACTTCCCAAATAAAAAATCCCAGAAACTCTGGGCTATCTATGGGGTTTTAGACTTTTCCCGCCTTTCTCTTGAGATAGTGCCAGGGGCCAAAACTGTCTGTTTCTCTGGTTCTTGCCGTTGTCCCATCTTGAGGGGTTGGGGTTTTTCTCTTCTCCACAGGTCGCGGCCCAGACTAAACTTGGCGCAACATCTTCTCAGGCCCATTGCTTTCGTATTGGAGAGGCGATCGCCCGTAAGATTTGGGTATGTTTGACAATCTCCGCAAATTTCTGGCTGAATCATTAGGAAAATGGTTCTTAAAGCCCATCCTCTGGGAAGGCTTTACAAGGTAAAATTGAGACGGTCACTAACCCACCCGAGACGACGGATTCAGACAGCGAGGGTAGAGGCAGTTGCCATGAAGCAGAAACCGTTCGGCTGAGCTCACAGTCGAATTCCAAATCGTGAGGTTTAGCTATCCCTTCCGTAAACGAAAGGGAGGATGCCAACTTTACATAAAATCTAGGTCGCTCTCTGGTAAGTCTTTTTTTGTCTAGTTCTATTTGACCTGGGTAGCTACATATATTCTTATGCACAAAATATTCATGAAGCAACCTCGTTTCGTCCAAGTTCTCCTAGTGTCACTATTCCTAATTTTGGGAATGGCGATCGGACTACAGGAATTGTCTGCACAGCCAAAGATGACGCTTTCAAGGATCCCTCTAGAAAACAAGTTATCTGAGCCTGCAGGAATGGCATTTAGACCTAGTCAATCAAACCAACTGTGGGTAGTCAATCATGGCAATGATTCAATCACTACTTTAACAAATCTTGGGGAGTCTAATCTAGAAGTATCGGTTGAAACTGATGCCTACGCCGAGCATTTTATGGCAAAACCAACCGGTATCGCATTTGGTTATGATGACACGTTCGCAGTCTCAAATGATTCGATCAACGAATTGCGGGGGATAAGTTTTATCAAAAATCCTGAGCGAAATAAAAATTTCGTTAATAACCATTTCATGGGGCCTACTTTATTCTCGGCAACCACCTATGCTTTAGCCGGACAAAGTAAGCAATATCTAGATGATTGGCCTCAACCTGGGAATGGACACGATCCAGATCGGGATTTGACTCTGTCACAAGGATGTCCTTTAACTTATTGGAATTCTCTCGTTCAGCAATGTCACTGGCCGCGCGAAGGGAGCCACTTGGATATGCTGCATGAAAGTCCGCTAGCCATGGGGATTGCCCATGACAAGGGTAATGCCTATTTTCTGCTAGATGGCTGTGGTAGTCGAGACAGCAATGGGCAATGTTTAGGTAATGGACATCTAATGCGGTATGACTTTAACCGCGATCACCAGGAAGGCAATGGCTTTCATGGCGATGGCATTGTTTGGCGTTACCCAGAAATTGATTTCAAGCGTGACAAAGATATACCTAGCGGAATGTTGGTGCTAGATGGCTGGCTCTACTTTTCCAATACTGGTATGGGTAAAGTTCAGAGAATAGCCACTACAGCAGGAAATATCCAAATCGTTGTCAAAAGCTGGTCAGATCAATACGATAAAGGGCAAGTTGGCACCGGAGTAATTAGTTGGGAAGATGTTAAAAATGTCTCGATGGATGGAGATGAACCAGAAGCTATTAGTAACTGGGTAAAAACTCATGGAGATCTTGCTAAGATAACGGAACTTGGCCAAGCTTGGATTGCCCCTATGGAAGTTCTTGCAGAATATTCTTACGTTTACGATGTCCCGCAAGAAACTTTTATTTCAGAAAGTTGGCTGGACAAGCCTTCGGGACTTGCTAGTGATGGCAAATCTCTTTTCGTTGCCGACTACAACTCTGGGTGGATTGCTGCTTTCGATTTGAAAACTGCAAAATTGCAATGGAGACATCAGTCAAAGCTTAAGAGTATTTCAGGGCTGGCATTTAATCCCAATAAACCTCGTGAGCTATATATTTCAGATCGCAATACTAATTCCCTTTATCAGTTGAAATGGAACTAAAATTACAAGAGATAGGAAGTTCTCAAGGACTATCTAATGTCTTGGTTATTTTGGTGGATGGTGACTTATTTGGATAAGTTAGATCAATATAAGTTAAACCCCTAGTAAAACTTGGCGATCGCCTAGTGATGATGACCAATGGGCCAAAAGCTAAAATTTGGGAAATACCTACGTTAAGACTGGCAGGCCCCCTCCTAGGGCAGACTCAATTTTTCTCCAATCGTCAGGAATGGACGCCGCCTTGGCGAGCAATTATTCCAATGCCCAAAATCATTAGAACAAAGAAAATCAACACTGTATTGAGCAAGTCTCCTTGATTTAGCCCACTTAAAAACGCAATAGTAGCAGTTGCTAACACTAAAATTGTCACACTACCAAGTATTAAAATGGAATGGGAAAGGATACCACGGCGATAGTGATCCCGCAGTAGAGAAATGGAAACAAGACCATAGACCAACAACAATGCTAAAGTCCCAAAAGTACCACAAACATCGTTAATATCATCGGGTTTTAATCCCGTTACCAACAGGATCAAGGTGCCCAGAATACAAATCCCTAATCCTAGGTTTAAGGAGCCCACTGGAGTGTGGAAAGCAGGATGAATTTTAGTGCTGAATGGAGGAAGAATTTTTTCTTTCCCTAAACTTAAACCAACCCTAGCCAAGGCACTGAATGCCCCTAAACTCGCACTCAAAAAACAAACACAAGCGCTAAAACTAATCACCACCGCCGCCGTCGGAATTTGCAAAAAATCTCCGAGACTAACGAGGGGACTGGCTGAGTTGAGAATACTGCTGGGAGCCGCTTTAAAACCTAGTCCTAAAACATATGCCCAAACTAAAAACAATCCCCCTGGTAGTAAAGTAGCAATCCGTAGAGCTTTGGGAATATCCCTCAGGGGGTGGAGAGATTCAGACCCTAGGGTAGCTGCACTTTCAAATCCCACAAAACTCAAAAAAGCAATCATTAAGCCCGAACGTATTTGGTTGCCTGTGGCGCTGGTGAGTTGAAATTCTGACAAATCAAATTTAATACTATGGTGGAATAAAATAACGCTACATAACCAGAAAATTATAATAATTGAAATAGTTTCTAACACTAACATCATTCCGTTGGATACTCGCACATCCCGTGACACTAGCTGCCAAATTAATCCCCCCAGAAGCACAACAAAAAACCACAGAGGCAGTTTGAGTCCGGCCATCCCCATCAAGATTGCAAAACTTTGACTGGCCATGGCCAGCAGTAGTATGCCAAAGCCGCCATAGGCCAGTAAGAGTAACCAGCCCGTTAACCGTGCAAAAGTTACCCCCAAACCTTGCAGAACATAGGTGGCTAAGCCGGCTGTCCCCGCTTCCTGACTGGCAAAGGTGATCAGCACCTGAGACACTAACAAAATACAAAGGCAGGCAATCAGGTAAGTGAGCCAACTACTGTTCCCGGAACTGAGATAGACCTGGGGAATGTTGATCACAGCGGTTATGGTTGGCCCCACAACGGCGATCGCCTGGGTAGTAACCTGGATTAGTCCTAAACAACGATTAAGTTGGGGAGCAGAAGAAGAATTAGTCAAGGCTTTCATTGGAGTTAATAATGACTAAATATGTTATTTTAGAGCTAATTTCTAAAGTAAAAATTAAGAAACAATACGACAGAGTATAATACGAATCAAGGCACCGTAAATCATAGCTTCGCTAATTTCGGTATAGATCTTGCAATCCTTGCTTAATCGTCGATGGCGATTGTTATACGGCTCTTTTTTGCACATAAATCAATGTGATATTGAAAATTAGGTGATCGCCATTAAACCCCTAGTAAAACTTGGCAATTGGCTATTCGTCCAATGCACGGTGATAATCTACGGTGACATCAAATATAGACCCCGCAGAAGGAAAGGCTTTAGCCAGTCGTACTTTGGTTTCTCTCAGTAACCAATAAATACTTCTAGTAAATACTTCTAGCGATCAGTAAGAGTTTCTAATTTCTCTGATTCAACTCCAGCATTGAGGGGACGTGGGCGATAAAGATGTCTGTCCACCCGGCTTTGCCACTGCGCCCTAAGAACCCTGTTTGGAAAGTTGAGTTTTGGCTGTCTAATCCCCCCTAGCCTCCCTTTTTAAGCCGGAGCTTTAGTGAGGAGATTTAGGGGAATAAATACCTAGCTTTGTACTTTTCAAACACTTTCTAAGTGGGCTTATCAATGGTTAATCCAATTTCTTGACCATAGGAGACTTCTAAGGTGTGTCCATCAGGATCATTGATAAAAGCCCAATAACCAACAGGATAGCCAGAATCTGTGGCATCTTTAGCCAATATTCCTTCCTCTCTAGCTTGTTTGCATAAGCAATCAACTTCGCTCTTATCCTTGCAAGCAATGCCCAGGTGTGCAAAAGGGCCTAGGATGGGGGTTGGATTTTCGTCTTGGACTAACACTAAAACGAAAGGACGAGTTTTATCAGACAGCCAAACAACTCGTTTACCAGTATCTTTATCTAATCGCTCATGCACTACGCACATGTTTGCATAGCGGTTGTAAAAACTAATGCTCAAGTCAATATTTTTTGCAGATAGAGCAATGTGTGTGAAACCAAAGTCTTCTTTCATATTTTTTCCGAAATTAGCCTAGTGGTGAAGTTATAGTCACTGTTAATCCAGCTTGATTAGCGCAATAGTAAAGCGTAACTTGACCTTCAATCCAGTTAGTTGATTCCAAATTCTTTTGGTACTAACAAAATTACGTAGATGAGAACTCTAACTAAGGATTATACAGAAACTTTCCGTATATCTACTTCCAAAAGCGTGTTAGGCAGATTAAGGCACTGTAAAGAGCACTAACCTGCATCAGTCTGTAACCAATCTTTACGAAACCGTAACTCCATCCGAGTAAATCCATTTTTAGGCGATCGCCATTAACTCCTCGTAATTGTTGCCAAAGTTCTCAACCATCAGGGTGACCTTTGGGCTTACTGAGCTACTAACGGGCGCACTTCATAGCAGATCTCTAGGTGATCGCTTATTGTAAAGGTGATTTAAATGAATGATGGCTGGAAAATATTGATGAAATTTCCCTTTCCTTGGCGTTGGCATAAATCCCATGGACTAAAGCCGACTCCTTATGCACATCCAATCCGCCACCAACGTCCGATTCGATTATGGAATCCCAGGCATAGAGAATCCCAGGCAATGAAGACAGATCTATATCATTGGTTACTGGTACTTTCTTGGCCAAAATTTTTGGCGACTGTCGGCTTTTTTTACTTTGGTTTAAATGTCTTTTTTGCTCTAGTTTTTTCCTTAATTGGAGACGGTATTGCTAATGCTAAACCGGGATCATTTTTAGATCTATTTTTTTTTAGTATTCAAACTCTTTCAACGGTGGGATATGGTTCTATGTATCCCAAAACTGTGCTCGCTCACATCGTCGTCAGTGTGGAAATTTTTGTTGGATTGATCAGCCTGGCTATTTTAACAGGATTAATGTTTGCACGTTTTGCCAAACCCACCTCCAGGGTCTTATTTAGTGGAGTCGCTGTGGTCTGCCCCTTTGAAAATATCCCAACATTAATGTTTCGCGCTGCTAATCAACGGGATAATCGTATTTTAGAAGCTCAAATTAGAGTCAGTTTAGTTCGGGATGAGCAAAGCCAAGAAGGACATAAAATGCGCCGTTTTTATGATTTAAACTTATTACGTTCCCACACTCCAGTTTTTGGTTTGAGTTGGTTAGTTATGCACCCTATAGACAGTAATAGCCCACTTTATGGGTTTTTAGAAGCAACAAATCAACAACCAAGATTAGAACTTTGGGTTAGTTTCACCGGCTTGGATGAAAGTTTTTCTCAAACTATTCACAGTCGTTACGTCTATGGGGAGGCAGATATTCATTGGCAGCATCGTTTTGTGGATATTTTTCATCAAACCCCAGAAGGTCAATGGTTTATCAACATGGACAATTTTCATCTAACGGAACCTTATCGTCGTTAAACTCCTAGTAATTGCTGCTGAAAGTTGGGGATTCATAGTTAGCGTAGCCGGTCTGCTTGATGGTGATAGCACTTGATTGACCAAGATAAAGCATTAGCAGGTGTTTTTAGGTCAGAGTACTTGCGGCTTTCGTCTGTCCGCTGCATTTGATTTGTTATGCGGCATCTTCAATCACCTTGTATTTACTTTGCACCAAGCCGTTTTCAAACTGTCGTGTTTCAAGATGATGCAATCTGACATCGTGGGGAAGCGAACTAAAAAGTGCAATTCCTTCACCTATGAGGATTGGCACTTTAGTAATAATTAATTGCTGAATCAAGCCTTCACTAAGAAACCCTTGAATTGTATTTCCGCCATCAATGTATAAATGCTGGAATCCGCGCTCCGATAGACGACAAACTATTTCTCGTGGAGGCGCGCACATAGACTCGACTGTTTTTGCCAGGTCGTCAGGGATGTCAATTTTCCGACTACTTAGAACAAATACTGGCTTTCCGCCATAGGGCCATGAATCGAAGGACAATGCTAACTCAAAAGTATTCCGCCCCATGACAAGCGCATCCACTGAATCGATGAATTCCTGATAACCGTAGTCTTCACCGTCATCTGTGTCTCCTCCACTAGGTAGCCAATCAATACCACCATTGTTTCGTGCAATGAAGCCATCAACACTTGTTGCAATATATACAGTAGCTTTCATGCTTTTCTCAATTATGCTATCGCCGCATAACTATTGATTATACGGAAACTTAACAATAAAGATCTATGGCGATCGCCATTAAATCCCTAGTAAATTTTGCCTGAATAGGGGTTATTACAGAAAAAGAAAAAAACAGACGCTAAGCCTAAAATTCTCGCTATATATAGGTTTCAGCCCCAAGTGAATGATTTTACATCTATCTTGGTATGGGAACTGTCTGCTGAATTTGCAATAGGCGATCGCCGGTAAAATTTGGATATGTTTGACAATCTCTGCAAATTCCTCGCTGAATCATTTTCCGAAGATTATGCCGCTTGGTTGCTAGGACGACCAATCAAATTAACCAAGCTCAGTCCGACGGAACTTTCCCTGGAGCCAATTCGGGCTGACTCCCTGATTTTGGAGCAATCAGAAGATTTGGTGTTGCATCTGGAATTCCAAACGGAACCTGACCCCACCACGGGCTTTCGGATGTTGGACTATCGGGTAAGGGTTTATCGCCGTTTTCCCCAGAAGACGATGCACCAATTCGTTATTTATCTAAAACGTAGTAATAATGATTTGGTTTATCAGGACAGTTTTCAGTTGGGGGGGACTGTCCATCGTTATCAGGTTATTCGGCTTTGGGAGCAACCGTCCGAAGTATTTCTTCAGAGTCCAGGGTTGTTGCCCCTAGCGGTATTGACGCAGACCTCTGACCCCGCATTAAAATTGAGGGAAGTGGCGACTGTGCTGGATCAGATTGAGGATAATCGAGTTAAGGCAAATCTCATGACGGCAACTTCTGTTTTTGGAGGAATTCTGCTGGCCCCTGAGTTTATTAGAACAATTTTAAGGAATGAAATTATGAAGGAATCAGCTGTCTATCAAGAAATCTTACGGGAAGGTGAACAACGAGGCTTACTCAAAGGCAAACTGGAGGGGAAATTAGAGGGCAAACTGGAAACCATACCCCTGCTGAAGAAATTGGGTCTTACAATTGCCGAAATTGCCAAGGAATTAGACATTGACGTTGAACTGGTTAATCGGTTTGTCGCTAACCAAAATAATTAAGGGTTGAAATGGTCATTGGAACGAATATGACTTAACTGATCTTTTGGCGATCGCCTTGACAGATAAGCTTGAGGCGGCGCACAAGGGGCAACCACCTTAGAGTTTCCTGCAGGCAAGGTTTAGGCTTGTTCCTTTGGTGTTGAGCAATGATTTTTCCCCGCCGCTATACTGGCAAACCCTGTGGAATGGGGGAATATAAACTTTTAGTCTTAACCTAGAATACCTTTTCGGTTATCCGTACTATCCTTTTAGTGCCTTTTCGTTTATGGGTGCTATAAGCTGAAGTTATGTGAAGAAAGACCGAGTAAACACAAGTCTGAGCGACCAAACTTTAGCCCTGTGTTTGCAAGGAAGTCCTTTGCATCCTTATTCATCCAAAAGGAATCCTATGGCTAAAACCAACGACGGTAAAAAGAAGGTGTACGTTAAGCCCCATACCAAGGTTGTCAACGGCAAAAAAGTGAATGTGCCTCCGCACTATCGCTCAACGCCTGACTAACTTTCTAGTTTGAGTTTAACTTAAAACTAGAAGCCCTCACTTGCTTTCTTGCCCCCACATCGGGGGGCCGCCGGTCAGTAGCTTTGGGTATTGATAGGTAGCCTTTATCCGGCGGGGGGTGGGGAGGCAGTAAAAAAAGGGAGGGACGACGACCATAAAGTGCCGGGAAGCACGTCCATTTTTCTTTAATCTACGAAACTCATTAATTCGTTCTGATTGGTATTAATACAATTACTTTCTTGTTGAGAAAGCTTTTAGTCATTTTACCTGTACTAATTTAATAAGCAATTAGTTTTAACTATTGAAATATTGAATTTTAAATGCTAAAGTTTGCACTAGATTTTGAAATCATAGAGGTTTACCCTTGGCTAGATATCGTGAATATTTTTTCTACTATTTGCTCCCAGACGGTGAGTTTCACTATGGTGGTGATTGGATGCGTAACCGATCTGAAACTGTCAGTGATGAAGAAATTAAAAAATCTATTCCTGGAGAGGCTTTAGCGCTTGTTTACACGGAAGATGTGGAATACTTTGGAGGCGAAGGTGGCTATAAACAGGCTCATCTAGAATGGGTAGATGATAACATCGAAACCAAATTACCCGGTGGTCAGGCGATAGTTGATCGCTTCATTAAAATGAATAATAGATAAAAGGTGGCGGTACTGACTTTTCCCGTTATCTTTCTTGAAAGCAAAATATTGCTGTATTTGAGGGTAGGCTGTCCCGCCTTAAGTTGGTACCCCCTCGATTAATTGCCTTATTGCGAAAACTGATCTATCTATACTAGATTTTTCTCAATAACAGACTCTAGTTTTTGTGCCCTTAGATAAATCAGGGAAATCTTAAGCAAAGTCACGACGTATAACAAGTCCGTTCCACACTGAACTTATAAAATTGGTTGTTTAAGTTCGATACGCTGTCTGTGGCTGGTGAACGGGGTTGTTGAAATTCTGAAATCAACCCCTACTTATTCTGCCTTCGCCAATCCCAAGGCCGTTCAACATTGCCATTTGACCAGACCCCAGCTTTGTTGGCGATCGAAGAATTGGTTGATTGACCTCACCATTGACAAGACAATGCAATCGCATTACCATCGACATATAGTTTTACATAAAGGCTTAGAGGTCGCTATGGCTGGAACATTGGCCCCATGCCCAGAATCAACCCTTACGGATCGCTATCAGACCACAGTGCCTGACCCTGTTCGCAAAGCCCTTGGCCTGAATAAGCGGGATAAAATTTGCTACACCATAGAACCCTCTGGCAAAGTATGGATTTCACGGGTTGACCTGGAAGATAGTGATCCGGTGCTGGGAAAATTTCTGGATTTTCTTGCCCAAGATATGGAAGAGAACCTCCAGCAATTACAAGCAATTAGTTCTAAGTTGGTCGATCATGTTCAATTATTAGTCTCCGGGGTTGATGTGGATCTTGATGCACCACTGCTGGACGAGGACGAATGAGTTTGTCGGCAGATCAGCCTTTAGTGATTAATGGATGGAAAATATTTGCCCATCCCCTATTCCTTGAACAGGTTGAAGATCTTGTAACCCAAGTTGACCATTTGCGTCGCAAGAATCCTAAGGATTATCAAAAGAAAAATGCTACAAAGCGACTAGCGGCGATCGCCAAATTAGCTTTTGATGTTATCCCCCAAGATCCAACCCGTAATGAATATCGACAGGGAAGTAGCCTTGGGAATGATTATAAGTACTGGTTTAGGGCTAAATTTTTTCAGCAGTACCGATTATTTTTTCGCTACCATCAAGAAAGTAAAATAATTTTCCTGGCTTGGGTTAATGATGAAAACTCTAAACGAGCCTATGAGAGTAACACAGATGCCTACAAAGTCTTCAGGAAAATGTTGGAAAGCGGTCATCCCCCTGATAATTGGAATGATTTATTAGTAGAAACTAAAAGTGTTGGTGATCGTTTACAAAAAATTGCTGAAATAGATTTATAAAAGAGCCTTGACAAAAAGAGAAGGACATATAAAACAACCCCACTCAATGACACTCCCTGCAATTATGAAGTACAAAATACTTTCCAGTCTAGCCTTGGTGGCGCTAGGCATAACGGCGATCGCCCCTGGTGCCTTTGCTAATCCAACGGTGGGCCCATCTGCCGTAACGGTGCCACCTTCACCACCGCTGATTGGCCATCTCCCTAATGCCGCTTGCCCAGCACTGCTCACTAGGCTTCTTAATCCCCTCCGTCCATAGGCTTCCCCCCTTATGAAGGGGGCTGGGGGGATATTTCTTCATTTGTTGCTGGCTTTTTTAATTAAAAATTGCCTTGAATTGTAAAATTTATTTTGTCTGCTCATGCAAAAGTTGTCCAAGTATAATCATTGCTTGATGAATCTCTTCTGTAAAAGGCAAACCAAAATTAAGTCGAAAACAGTTACGATAACTGCCAGATGAAGAAAACATACTGCCTGGAGCAATGGCAATATTATGATGTAATGCATCTTCGTATAGCTGAAGAGTATCAACTATTTCTGGCATTTCAATCCAGAGAATATAGCCTCCTTTTGGTCTAGATACTCTGGTCATTTTAGGAAAGTAATTACAAATTGCCTGAGTCATCTCCATCATTTGCGAGTGGTAAGTGCGTCGTAGCTTCCGCAAATGGCGATCATAACCACCATTTGCTAAAAATGCAGCGATTGTCAGTTGTGGAGCAACTGCTGTCATATAATTAGTAGTCATCTTTAGTTGCTCAACTTTTGTCTGATAACGTCCCGGTACAGCCCAGCCAATTCTTAATCCAGGTGATAATGTTTTGCTTATAGATGAACAATACAGAACTAAACCCTGGGTATCAAAGGATTTGATTGCTTTTGGGCGATTTCCAGTAAAGTTAAGATCACCATAAATGTCATCTTCAATTAATGGAACATTATAACGATTAATTAAACTTATAAGCTGTTTCTTTTTAGAATCACTCATGCAACTACCTAAAGGGTTGCTAAAATTTGCAATTAGGACACAAGCTGAAATTTGATCGCTTTTCAAAGCATCTTCGAAATGTATTAGCGAGATGCCATTTTGAGGATGAGTCGGTAACTCTAGAATCCGGAGGTGGAGGGCTTCAATGGTTTCCAATAAAAGATGATAAGTAGGAGATTCGATGACAACGATATCACCAGGTTTTGTGACAGCCTTTAAGGAAAGATAGAGTGCTTCCGTCGTTCCATTCGTAATAACAATCTGATCTGGCTTAATAGAGCAACCAGTATCTATGAGACGACGTGCTACTTCATGACGTAATTCTTCACAACCTTGTGGTGAACTATAGCGATGGGCCACCTCAGGCTTAGCCCGTAGCACTTGCCCCATCAAACGATTGAGGGTAGCTATAGGTAAAAGATTGCTACCAGCGATTGCAGCCCCTAAGCCAATGATTCCAGGTTTCAACATTGAATTATTTACACGAAAGGCTAAAGACGTATCAACAGGATTATCGGCAGACTGAGGTGTGCTGGGACTAGGCTCGTCAGGTAGGAAATTCAATATGGTTTTGACAAAGTAGCCTGACTGGGGACGAGCTTCGATTAATCCTCGATCCTCAAGTAGGCGATAAGCTTCCAAGACTGTTGAAATACTTACTGACCACTGCCGATGTAATTTTCGCACTGATGGTAGGCGATCGCCTGGCTGGAAAGTACCTTCGCTAATCAGTCCATGAATTTGATCCGCTACCGTTTGGTAGAGGGTCTGATTAGGCGAGGTTGTCATAAACTTAGGCTTCATTTTTTGTTTCTATAGCAAAGGACGAGATAGTTAGGACAGTTCTCTCAACGCTATATCCAATGCAGAAATCAGCGATTCTCCATTACTAACAAGTTGGGAAACATAACGTTTTAGTCTCGCCCAGAACTTCTCAATTTTGTTCAAGTCTGGTGAATATGGTGGTAAAAATATAACCTCACACCCAGCTTTTGCTACCAATGCCTTTATTCTTTCTTTCGGATGAAAGCTTGCATTATCCATGATTAGTATCTGACCTGGTATTAACTCTGGTAATAACATTTCTTCTATCCACGTGCATACTACTTGAGCGTTACAGTATCCTTCAAATATCATTGGAGCTATTGTTGTTCCATTCCACCAACAACTTATTATGCTGACTCTCTTGGTTCTATGTCCTAATTTGCTCGCCTTTAATCTCTCTGATTTATGACAGTACCCATAGGGGTAGTCTAGAGTGTCATCTAGACCGGCTTGATCCATATAAATCAGTTTTTCTGCCGCATATTGCTTGATTTCATCTTCAAATGCCTTTCTCTCTTCCTCTTCTATTTCCCTGTAAATATAAGTTTTTTTTTCTAGTAAACCCTATTTTCTTTAGAGCCTTACTTATTCTTATTCTACTTACAGGCTCTGGCCATTTTTCTGCCATTTGTTTTTGCGTTAAATGACCGTTCTCCTCCGCAAATTCTCTGAATTTATCCAAATCATCTATTTTCGGTCGTGGACCACGCTCATAATCTCTCTTCGCGGCTACACTTCCTGTTTCTTTCTTCTTTTTTATCCATAGGTCTAAGGTGTTGCGACTAATGTTCAGTGTTCGGCAGACATGGCTTTTCTTCTCTCCTTTTTCTACTGCACTTACCGCTTTCTCTCTTAGATCTACACTGTAGGGGGCTGGCATCGCTTTTTTCCTAACTCTTTCCATACATTATGTCCTAATCTTAGCAATCTTTGCTATAAATTAGAAAAGCATTACAGTTAAGCTGATTAGTAACCATAACAGTTGCTGAAAAGTAAACTGTATCCATAACAATTTATTGTAACTGCATCTTTCTTATTTGAAATAAATGAGTAAAATTTTTATATAAGTCGATTAATTCTTTTGAAAAATAGAATAGTTATTAACGTCCAATTAAATCATTTAATGCTATTTTTTGCTCCACTAAATTTCATTTCTAAAAAAATGACTAATCAAAACTTTTCTGAAAATTGTGTAAACACAATAAAAGATTGTCTCTCAATTATCACTTCATTTCATGAAAAATTCTATTTTTTGGAACGCATCAAAGAAAAAATAAATGGGCTACTTTGTTCATTGACAAATATATTTGCCTACTGTAGCGAACCTAAAATATCTAGAAAAGTTAGCCGCTACGGTGATATATATTTTGAAGTTTATGATCCAGTTTTTAATAAGCATATGAGTTTTGGTTCTGAACAAGAAGTTAGAACTTGGCTAGAACATAGATGTCACTATTAAATCTATAAGACTTATAAATAAGGTGGGCTATAATTATGTGAAAACACTACAAAATTCAAAGAAAATATTATGCCAGTACCTGCAGAATATCAGTGTGCTTCAGATAATTTTTATGAGTATTTAGTAGATACCCGTAACATAGCGGGATTATGGAGCACACATGTAGCCTATACGATGACCCAAGGTGTTTTTCAAGTATTTCGTCGGAGACTTTCTACAGAAAATGTCATTGCTTTTGCCAATGTTTTGCCAGTCTGCTTAAGGGCTCTTTTTGTAACTGACTGGAATATAAACGAGTCTAAAAAACCTTTTGGAGATTATGAGGAAATGATTGAAGAAGTGAAATTATTGCGCGAGGAACACAATTTTTCTCCTGATACGGCTATTAGAGATGTATCTATTGCTTTAAGGAAACATATAAATGAAAAAGCCTTTCAAAAAGTTCTTTCTACTTTTCCTAAAGAAGCGGCTGATTTTTGGAATGTATAAACTTTTACTTTTAGATTATATGCTATTTGATCAAATAAATTCTTATTTAGAACTTGTTTCAAAAGTCTTCCCGATTCTCTCAATTTTTTGGAGAAATAGAGACAAAGTCCTCCCGTATTATTGGAGCTTTAATGAGAAAGTTTAGGGGGAAAATCAGACTTTACAAACAAATTCTTAGGCTTTCAAACGATGATATTAATTATTTATAGGGAGCTAACTTAATGAAGTTAATGGTTATTGATGCAAGCAAAGGACTTGGTAAAGCATTTGTTGAGAGATTATGTTCTGACGGTGATATGGTGATTACAGTCCAGAAACCAACCGGCGAAGTAACCAATGTTGAGGGCATGGACAATCACCAGGGGAATAGGGA